>JAFZFY010000257.1 GCA_017555665.1 Pseudomonadota bacterium
GGTATGCCAATGCTCAGTATTCTCTAGGCTTGTTGTATCAGAAAGGCGAGGGGGTTGCGCAAGATAAGGCGCAGGCAGCCGAATGGTATCGCAAGGCCGCAGAACAAGGGCTTGGCGTTGCTCAGTATTCTCTAGGCTTGTTGTATCAGAAAGGCGAGGGGGTTGCGCAAGATAAGGCGCAGGCCGTTGAATGGATTCGCAAGGCGGCTGAGCAAGGGTATAGCGATGCAGTCGTAGCGTTGCAAAATCTTTGATATCTATATTTATAACTCGGCTGGCGCGATGCATCTTTTGTGAAAAAATGATAAGGTGCATACCGCCAGGCGGTGAAGGACTGGCTGAAATAGAGGTCAAAGCATTGGGCGATGTTTTGATATAAAAGTAATATTCAACTCGAAACTTTGGAGAATTTGAACATGCCGGATAAAATCATTTTTATCGAATATCCCAAATGCACGACATGCCAGAAAGCTAAAAAGTGGCTTGAGGAACGGCATATTGCATTTGAGGATCGTCACATCAAGGAAGCGCAGCCCACGCTTGAGGAATTGAAGCAGTGGCATAAGACGAGCGGCCTTCCGCTGAAACGCTTTTTTAATACGAGCGGCATGCTCTATAAAGAGCTAAAACTCAAAGACCGCCTGCCCGATATGACGGAAGATGAGATGTATCAGCTGCTTGCGACAGATGGCATGCTCGTGAAGCGTCCTATATTGATTACTGCCAAAGGCATTACAACTGGGTTTAAAGAAGCCGATTGGGAAAAGTTGATATGAAATAATTGTGTTGTTCTTTGGTAGGGGCTGATGTATTCGCCAGGCGTATCGCGAAGCGATAGCCGGGCGCAAAGGCGCGTATCGGCTGTGCCGATAGCGCCGAAAGCCGTGCGTATTGAGCGCAAGCGAGCGTGCACGGCGTTTTATAAATAATCGTGTTGTGTGTGGGAATTTAGAAAGAATATAGGTGCGTTTATGCCATTGCGGTGGGCTTTTTCACGGCATAAAAACCTTGGTTTTAAGGATTATGGAGTGTGTTATGAGTTCAGAAATGCATTTAAAAATATGGATTATTCTCATGATGGCGGTGGGGTTGGCGTTCGTATCGCTCAGTCCTTCGACTGGGTATGCGCAGGACAGCATCATTGAGCTTGAGAGAAATGTGAATGCTTCTGGGCGCGAATATCAGGGGCTTGGCGCGCGCATGGCTGGCGAGATTGGCATGGGGCTCGTTGGTGAGCTCTCGGCAGCTGTTGTTGGCGGGGGAATCGCGCTTGGAATCATGAGCTGGGGTGGGATTTTCGGCGGTTTGCTGGCCGCTGAGCTGACGGTCACGCCATTGACTGCTGGCGGTGTGTATCTAGGCGGCTGGCTCGCGGGAGGACGGGGGAAAGCTGGGCCTGTATTTGGCGGAGCCTATGCCGGCGCTGCGGTGGGATGGGTGCTGCTCGGCGTGGGGGTTGGGTGCAATGATACTTTGATGTATGCCGGCGCGATCGTGATTCCTGTGCTTAGTCTTGTGGGGGCTGTTGTCGGTTATGAATTGTCCGAAAAATATGAAACGAACCGCCTTATAGCCGAACGCGATAAACAAATGCAGCAAAGAACGGTGCCGATTATGATTAACCTGTTTTCTGGGACATTTTAATGCGTGGGCTGTGCGCCTTTAATGCGCGGGCTATGCGCCTGCGGCGCATACGCCCTGCGTGCCGGCCTATTTCGCGCGTTGCGCGGAATACGGCCTTGCAAGATTGCATTGTGATATGGGGGTAGTAGACGTGTCGTGACACGTCTCTGGCGTAGCTGCGAAAAAGGAGGCATTTTAATGAATTATCAGGAAATCAAAAACAACGAGGAAATCAGGACATATATCCGTCAAGCGGATCTCTCGTTGGAGGCGCTCGGCTATACCGAGCACAGCTTTGCGCATGTGACGCTGGTCGCCGAAAAAGCGGGGTATATTCTCGAGACGCTTGGTTATCCGGCTAGGACGGCTGAGCTTGCCAGGATAGCTGGTTATCTTCATGATATCGGCAATCTCGTCAACCGTGTGGAACACAGCCAGTCCGGCGGTATTATGGCGTTCCGCATTCTCGATCATTTGCATTTTCCGGCCGAAGAAATCGGGATGATCGTTTCCGCAATCGGCAACCATGATGAGGGCACTGGTGTGCCTGTGAGCCCGATTGCGGCTGCGCTGATCCTGGCTGACAAGAGCGACGTGCGCCGCAACCGGGTGCGCAATCAGGAGGTCGCTTCTTTTGATATACACGATCGCGTCAATTATTCCGTGACTCAATCGGATTTAAGAATTGATGAGACGCAGAAATTCATTGTATTGACCCTGTCAATCGACACGAACTACGGTTCAGTGATGGATTATTTTGAGATATTTTTGCAGCGCATGATTATGTGCAGAAAAGCTGCAGAAAAATTAAAGCTTCAATTCAAGCTGGTCATCAATGGCCAGCAGCTGATTTGATGATAAATTAGCAAAACAGATTAGATGCATTGTAAAAGCCCCTGTTTTCCGTAAACAATAAACAGGGGCTTTATTGCGCTATTGGTTGTATCGAAATGCTTGTTTGGCGGTATGATGCCTACCAGGTCATGTTCTTGATGGCGGCATTAAAGTTTTCGTTATACATGTCGGTGTACTTGTAACAGTTGCCGCCTTTGGCCAGGGTGCTTGTTTTGTTGGGGCAGCCTGCGATATCATCGTCTTTGATGTCGAAGTTGTGATTTTTTTCCGGTTCGGAATAATAGTTGTAGACCCTGTCCATCTTAATCAGGAAAGAGGCTTGTGTTGTGGATGTTGCCCACAGTGAATCGGTATTGAATTTATTTATGGACCATTGTGCGAGGCGGTTTCCGCTTTTTGAGACGGCTTCTCCCACATAAATATGGGTCACTTCTCCCTTATTTCTTTTGATGCCGATAATCATGGCGACGTGGCCATTTCTATAATGCGATTTATTGCCTTTGACATAATTTCCGCGCCACAGCAGGTCGCCGGCCTTGGCATCTTTAAAGACATCTTTCAGATAGGTGAGTCTATCATCTTTTTGGGTGCAGTCGAGTTTGGGTTTGTCGGGGCAGGCGTTGAGCTGAACAAAGTCGCTATCTTTTAATTTGTTGAGCTTCGTATAGGCGGCATTTAATGAATTATATTGGTTGAGTTTGTTTACATAGTTTATATCTTTGTAATTTCTTTTGCCAGGGCATTTGGTTTCATTGGTTGTTTTATTGCGATAGCAGTTGCCAAAGAGCTCTGTTTTCCAGTCGCCCAGGCCGAGATGACCATTTCGGAATGCCCAAGTGACAAAGCCGGAGCATTCCAAGCCGTTGTATGGGTAATCGGTTTCTTTTTTAGTCTTGTCGGTCTGAATAAGATTATATTTAGCCCCCCATGGGATCACATCATTTCGAATCGTGCGCTTGGCGCTATGATCGGTCAGCGAGCTATATTCATATTTGTTGAGATTCAGACCGTAAACTGCCACATCGGCAAGGCGCGCGCCATTGATTGTTTTTGTATTATATGCCCAGACATAATGGCTTCGTGCAGATCCAGTAAAGTCCAATCCTTTCATCTGGTAAGGGATGTCGTATGGGAACTGGAGAATGAGGAAGCGCGCTGCCGCAACAACGCTTGCGCGTGTGCCGTAATAGGAATTTCCATCTTTGAGCATCAAGGGCTGAATGTATTTGGTATACATGTCATGGTCAATCACATGGATATCATCATCGTTTAACTGTGTCAGCGCGTATGGATTCCCTTTTCCGGCAAGGTTTGCTTTGAGATTCGTGCACTTTTGATATGCTTCGATGCATTTCTCTTTGCCAGCGTGAAAATCCGATATGGAGCAATAATTACCGGAGCACTCTGGATGTTTTAAATAATCACTGTCATCGTGTAATTTGTGCCCTGCGCAATAGCCATTCTTATAGACAATTCCCGAAAACGCCTGATTGTCCTCTGTTTCGAAGCGCGTGACCTTTACGAAGCTGTTCATGTCAAAATATGGCTTGAGCGTCAGGTTTGCCGTTGCGGTCGATGCGCCATTCGTCGCTTCCACAATGACGTTTTGGTTCAGATGGCGTGTGAAGCCCAGAAATTGTA
This sequence comes from Pseudomonadota bacterium, assembly GCA_017555665.1. Classification (GTDB taxonomy): domain Bacteria; phylum Myxococcota_A; class Bradymonadia; order UBA4248; family UBA4248; genus UBA4248. The sequence continues at coordinate 4,120 of JAFZFY010000257.1, forward strand.
TGGTTTCGGTGTGCTTAGTCTCATCTATTTTTATGCAATCGCTGAGTTTCGAAACATATTGTCCTTCAACATATTCATTATTTTTGACGCGTTTGCATCGCAGTCCGCTCAGCGATGATTTCCCGTTCACGGTCCATTTCAGCGCGCCATCGCTTTGCTTGGTCGCCACGAGCTTCTTTGATTCGGAACTGAACATCACATCAATATCAGTCTCGTTGAAGCTCACCATCGTGGCTTTGCATTCTCCGTTGACGCAGATTTGCCCGTCGCCGCAAGAAACAATTTTGCATGGGTCAAGATTGATACATGTTCCGGCTTTGCAAATCTGATCATCATTGCATGTCTGGCTTCCGCATACGCAAGCGCCATTCTGCCACTCGGCATCATCGGGGCATTCGTGGGCCTGCTCATCCGGATAGGGCTGGCATGTTCCCGAGGGATCGCAGTAATGCGTCTCATCGTTGCATTCGGGGGCGCATGCTTTGTATTCTATTTGCGGAACGCATTCCGCTTCGTTGCATATCTCATTTTCCGCGCATGGCGGATCGCATATCTCTGTGTCCTCGCTGTCGCCGTCCTCGCTGTCGCCGCTGTCCTCGCTGTCGCCGTCGTTTTCTGAATCTTCGGCTTCAGGATCTGTCGTATCTTGCGGTGCCTGTTGGCACTTGCCGGCGATGCATTCTTCTTCCATCGCGCACGTTTCGTTGCCGCATTTACACTCGCCATTTATGCATGATTCGCCTGACGCGCATGCTTCGCATGGATCTTCGGCTGGTTCTGTTTGGCATTCATCTCCGTCGCACGGCGCGTCATTGAGTTTGCATTGGTCATTTTGGCAGGTCTCGTTCATGTCGCATATTTCATTGCCGCATTTACATACGCCATCGACGCATGTTTCGCCGCTTTTGCATTCGGTCTGGCAAGTGTCATCCGGGGGCGTCAGGCATGCGTCGCCGTTGCACATGGGTTCCTGCGTGTTGATGGGACTGGACTCGCTGCATCCGAATAGTCCTAAAATAGTGGCGAGTGTGAATGTTGAGAATAGATTTATTTTTTTCATGCTTGACCTTGTGGGATGGTGAGGGCAGACGTTACAAAAATATAACACCCACACATATTTATCATTGATTGGCCTGTTTGACAGGAGAAAAATTGTGTCATTTTGAATGATATGCGTTTGTCTGAAAGGATTTGTTTCTGGGGCATTGAGGGCGCGTGCTATCGGCTGACGCCGATACGCTTCGCGTGTCGGCCTTTCGCCCTGCGGGCGATACGGCCTCTGTGCGCCTCGCTATTGTGCAGGCACAATACGCGAGGCGGTTCTGCATTTGGGGTGTTGTCCTCAAGGGATGGATGATGTATGTAATGAGATGGTTGAATGCTTTGGCATGACTTTAAAGTTGGTTCAGATCCCCATAAAATCTTTCTGGGAGGCGATGCTTTATATCAGCAGTTAATAACGGCGGATCGATTGAATGTTGTCTTTGCTGTCACGGATTCAAAGGGGAACCTGGCAAGAATGCTGCAATTATAGCATATCGTGTATTTGCATTGGATACGATGGATGATGTATGCAGTGGAAATGCTTGGCGCATGCAATCTAGTATGAGCGAATATTAATGCTTTACAGATTTATAGCGAGATCATATTGCGATATTGTTGAGAGAGCGCTTCAAAATCGATAAGCCAGACAGGGTGATCTTGCTGATAACGCTGCACAATCCAGGCATAAAGAGGAATCCAGGTGGTTGCATAGTCGATGACGATTCCGTCGCCGGATATGACATAAGGGTGATGATAGAATGATTTATCGCAGGCATCGATGAGGTGCACTTCGACATGTGTGCGATAATGCTGTGCGAGATCGAGAATAAGCATTTTGAGATTTCTGGAATTTGATACAGGATTATCGATATGAATGATGGCCTGTGCGACATTGAGAGCATCTAATTCTTCAAGGATAAGGCGTATGGCGTGTTCCGTTTTATCGATGATATGATAGGAACCTTTGAGATTAGCGAGGTCGCGGATGGCGCCGTCCATACATCGGAAGATTGGAGACTCGGATACAAGAGATTCCATGAGTATGATGGCATTGAAGCCATCTAATAAAATAGTTGCATCTTTGCATGTCTCTTTGGGGAGCATTGTCTTTGAACGTCGGGCGATCTCATCGTTGGAGGCAATACCGCGGGATATTGCGAGCCTTTGGTGATCGGTGAGTTGGTAATGCTCCATGGCGATGGTTGTTGCGCGTTTAAGGGTATGACCGCGATTGAGCAGAAACAGCGCGTCCGTGACTGCTTCGCGGAGCGTCACGAGTGATTTGTCGCGAAAAGTCGTTTCGTATTCTGGAAGATAGCCGCGTCGTGTTGTTCTCATGATTTATTCCAATAAATGATCGCTTGTGGTTATAGAGTATGTTAAGTGAATAATGTGGTGATATGAAATGCTTCATTTGGTTATTTCATGAAGCTGGGTGACTCAATCGGCCCTGAACTGCGAGATACATGATATTGCTGGTTTTGTCATTATTTTCTTTGGCTTTTGTGACTACTCAGCCGCCTTCTAAATCATGAGCATTTCAACATTTTTCGCGCCTATAAGCAGGCGAATATTTATATCCCCTCAGGGCAAAAGTTCCTGTGCGGCGAACGATTGCCTTCCATCAGCTGCCTACGGCCTGTCCGCAACGCCTTCACGCTTCAGACGCGTTTGTGGGCTGAGTAGTAATGATGTGATACAAAATGCTATGAAATTCAATTGCCTCAGGCTGCATATCTTACTATAATAAAACAGGTGTTTTTCGTGTTTTTAGACCAAGAGGTACATTATGAATACTAAAAAAGTTTTAGCCTTAGTATTTTCGCTTATTTTCATCCAGGCGTGTAATGAAACGTCATCCCCCGATCTGGATCAGACGCATGATCCGCTGACATGCCTGTCATTTGTGGATACGAGCATCGGCATTTATGCCATGACGCACTGGGATATCGATCACAACGGCTGCCTGAGCGAGTCGGAGGCTGCCCTGGTCACGGCACTCCCGGCCAATGCTTTTGCTGGCAACCTCTCGCTGCTCAGTATCAGCGACCTGAATAAGTTTCCGAACCTGACGGTCATTGGAAGCGGTGCATTTTCTGGATGTACAGGGCTCGTGACCGCTGACTTGCCCAACATCAAAACCGTTGGGGATAAAGCATTTTCTGGATGTACAGGGCTCGTGTCCGTGCGTCTCCCCAATGCGTCAGATATCAGTGATGACGCATTCGAGGGGTGCACCAGCCTGACGAACATTGTTGGCCCGGTGACGCTCAACACATGCACCGGCGGCGCGCTTAAATGCTCGGATGACAGCTCGCAGGTCCTCATCTGCATGAACAATAAATGGATGACCAAAGAGACATGCGCAAATGGCTGTGCAAATAGCATTTGCATCGGCAATATCCCCGTTCTGACATGCACCAAAGGCACCCTGAAATGCTCGGATGACCAAACACAGGTGATGTTGTGCAAAAACAACGCATGGATCTCGCTGGCATCATGCACAAACGGCTGCACAGACGGCGTATGTATCCCATCGGCTCCCCCGAAAGTTTGCACGGAAGGCTCGCTCAAATGCTCTAATATGCAGTCGCTCCTCTGCCTCAATGACCAGTGGATAACTAAAGAATTGTGTGACGATGGATGCGAAAACGGCATCTGTGTCAGTGCCCCCGAACCGATATGCACGGATGGCGCACTCAAATGCTCGGATAACGGCAAACAGGCGCTTGTATGTAAAAATAACGCTTGGACAGTCAAAGAGACATGTGCAAAAGGCTGTGCAAACGGCATCTGCGTCACCGATCCCCAGCCGACATGCACAAACGGTGCAGTCAAATGCTCGGATGACGGCAAACAGGCGCTCGTATGTAAAAATAACGCTTGGACCGTCAAGGAAGCATGTGCAAATGGCTGTGCAAACGGCATCTGTGTCACCGATCCCCAGCCGACATGCACAAACGGCGCGGTCAAATGCTCGGATGACGGCAAACAGGCGCTTGTTTGTAAAAATAACGCTTGGACAGTCAAAGAGACATGCGCAAATGGCTGTGCAAACGGCATCTGTGTCACCGATCCCCAGCCGACATGCACGGATGGCGCGGTCAAATGCTCGGATGACGGCAAACAGGCGCTCGTA
>JAFZFY010000258.1 GCA_017555665.1 Pseudomonadota bacterium
AGGAGCCGCTGGTTTGGGGGTGTCTGCGGGCGCTTGGGCTGCCTTGATCAGCTCGTCAAGCGGGATATCGTCTGAAGGCGCTTCTTGCGGCTCAGAGGGTTGCTGTGGCGCTTTCTGGGCGTTTTCTGGGGCATCTGGCTGCGATGGCTCCGCAGGCTGTTGGGGCGCATTCTGAGCGGTTTCTGGGGCATTGGGGGGAGATGGCTCCGCAGGCTGCTGGGGCGCATCTGCCGTATCTGGGGCATCCGTCTGCGCGGCCTGCGTCTCGGCTGCTTCATTGGGCGTGAACGAAGCTTTGAGGCGATATGGCTTGAGGCAGTTGTCGCCTGCACCGGTGATCAGAAGCGTATAGATGCCGTTGGGGGCATCAAATGCGAGATGGATAGGCTTGGAGAGCTGTGCCGATCTGGCCTGCGAAATCTCGAAGCCGTCCTGATCCTGCAGCCTGAGTTGAAGCTCGGCGATATACCCAGGCTCGATGTCGATATTGAGCGTGCCGATGGGGCCTTTGACATGAGGGAATTCCGGCAGCGCGATCTTGTACACGTCGATGTCTCCGGCTGGGAAAATGTGGCCGGCGACGGTATGGTCGAGTTCGAGGGGCGTGGCTTGCGACGGAGACTGGTTCGGCTCTGTCTCGACATGAGCGGCATCTTCAAGATCGATCAGGATCTTATAGGAGAGCGGCCAGGTCGTGACACGCGCGCCTGGCGCGACTTTGAGGAGTACAGAGCCGTCTGTCGGCGTGGCATCGCAGACGGACATGTCCTGCGCCAGGGTGTCTCTGTTCGGGCTGCCGTCTTCGGAAATGCGTGTCAGCGTGGCCTGTGAGGGCTGCGGCCCGGACAGCCTTGCCCGGCAGATCTGACCCTCCGGCACCATGATGCGGAAGATGTCGATATCGGCATCGTCGAGCAGCGAGAATGCCAGCGACTGCGTGTCGCCCTGTAATGTCTGGGCTTTCTCGACCGTGTTGTTCGGCTCTATCTCGTCGGGAATCTTATCGAGTGTGATGACGGATAGCTTGTATTTGAGCGGTTCCTGGACGCTTTCAAGGCTCCGTAGGCGGACGATATAGTCCTGCTTTTCGGGCGTGATCAGATCGGATCTGAGCGTCTGTGCCGTCCGGCTGATCTGCGACCATACGGGCTTGTTCTGATACTCGATGGCGACTTCGCAGGCTGTCTGCGGGAGATCGAATGTCACGGTCGAGGGGGTATCGACATGCACCCTGAAATAATCCTGGTCGCCCGATGGAAACAGCACGCCATTGACACTCGCTGGAGCGCTGAGCATCATGGCTGCGGCTTGATCGTCATTGGGCTCCATTTCGATCTGCGCATCCGTGTCTGTGGACAGGCGTGTCACGGAGACCTTGTATTTTACAGTCTTTTCGGCGGCCAGGCGGCCGCGTATTGTCAGGTAGGTGCCCTGCGGCGTGAGCTTGATATTGGGCAGAAGCTCTGGCTTGCTGGGACCGGCCGTGTCGTATGTGCGGTTGTCTTTATCGGTCCCGGAGGCTGAGATGTCGGCGGTCAGGTCAAAATCGCTTTCCGGCGTGACCGTGATATCCGCAACGGTTCCGGCTTTTGCCTGGATGCGGAAGACATCGGCATCATCGCCCGTCAAGGTGCCTGACCATTGCATGACATCGCTCGTCATCGTGACCGCAGATGCCTGAAGAAAGGAGTCGTTTGGCTCGTTGTCAAGCCCCTCCTGGACGCTTTCCTGCAAGGAAGGGGGGGCCATATTTTTGAGTCCGGACGGCCTGGGCTCGTCCTTTTTGGCGCTGCATCCCGCGGCCAGAAGTGCGGCGGTCAGCATGAGAACATTCCGGATGCGCATGAAGCCCTCCAAAAACAAGCAAAGCGCCCGTAGGCGCTCTGCATAAGGTCTGTCTCTCTTTTATTTCGCTTTATAGCGTTTCACGAGCTCTGCCGTGATGTCGAATGACTGATTGTAGAACACGATGCCGCCTTCGGTGCGCTCGATGATCATGTCGAGTTTGCGCTCTTTGGCGATATCGGTGGCGATCGTCGTCATCTTTTTCTGGACCTCTCCGAGAAGTTTTTTCTGCAGATCCAGCATCTCCTGTTCATAGGTCTGCATCTCTTTCTGCAATTCGAGCATCATCTGCTGATACTGCTGCGCTTTTTCCTGAAGCTTTTCCTGGCTCAGTACGGATGCGCTCTCTTTGATTTCCTGCTGAAATGCCATGATCTTCTTTTCAGAGGCTTTGAGTTTGTTTTCACGCGTCTCTTTTTCAGATTTGAGTTTCTTGAGGACGCCGTTTGACTCGGTCTGTTCGATTGCGCCCATCATATCAACGATGCCGATGGCGATATCAGCCATCGCGTTTGCCGCAAATCCGAAAGTGAGCCCGCAGGCGAGGAGTGAGGAAAGCAGCCATTTTTTCATATTCTTATCTCCTGGAATGAAAGGTTCCTGGTACGCCGGTTCGGTGTACAATAAAACCGGGCATCAATACGGTTTAGGCGCAGAAAAATCAAGTATTCTCCGCATTTCATGACGTAAAATGAGATCGTATGGTGTTTTATTTCACAAAAAGCCGATTTTTTTTGTTTTTCGCCGCTATCGCCGGTGGCGATACGCGTCGATGTGGCGCGTCCTATTGGCCTTTGGCCAATACGTCCGCGCAGCCGGAACGCGTCGTATGCGCAGCATAGACGCGCCTAAAACGCGGCGTATGCGTAGCATAGCCGCGCCCAAAGTAGACGTGTCGTGACACGTCTCTCGCGTCGTATGCCGCAGGCATAGACGCGGCCGGAACGCGGCGTATGCGCAGCATAGCCGCGTCACGGAAATTACACGATGAAATCGAGGAAATAGGGGAGCTGGATGCGCCACCAGTCCCAGTCGTGATTGACATCGGTGCCCCAGAAATCGCACCAAGCCGGGATCTCTTTTGCCTTGAAGATGCGGTCGAGCTCGCCGGTGTCGTGAATCATCTCGTCTTCCCAGGCGCCGCGGCCGCAGCACGCGATGATCTGGCTGTTCCGGTATCTGTCGAGGAACCAGGGATCATTGCAATTCGGGAGGTACAGGAGCGGCGAGTTGAAATAGACGTTGTCGTCGCAGTAGTCGCCGACGAAATAGGAGAGCTGGTAGCAGCCGCTGAGCGCGATGACGGCGTTGAAAACGTCGGGATGCCGCAGGAAGAAGTTCATGGCGTGGTAGCCGCCCAGGGAGCATCCGGTGGCCAGGATGTCGCCGCGTCCGCTGACATTGTAGATAAACGGCGCGACTTCGTGGATGATATAGGCATCGTAGTCGTTATGCCGCCTTGCGCGTTCTCCGGGATGGACGTTGCGGTTGAGCCATGACTCGTTATCGGCGCTTCCGACGGTGAAGAGCATGATGCGTCCTTCCTCGATAAAACGCTCGATTGCGCCGACCATGCCGAAGTCCTCGAATTCGAAGAAAGAGCCGCCGGAGGAGGGAAAAACGAGGACCGGTTTGCCGGCATGGCCGTAAACATTGAGCGCCATGTCTTTACCGAGTGATGGGCTGAACCAGCTGTGATATTCTTTTTTCATGGGAAATCCTTTGTGGGCAAATAAAAACCGGCCGTTTGGAGGCCGGTTTTGAGGGATGTCAGCGCGGCTTATGCGATGTGCTCGGAGAATGTGCTGGAGACGTAGTATGCCAGGACACTGCGGAGAATATGCGAGACTTCAAAGGCTTTGCTGATCTCGTCGATTGTCTTGACATTTCGCTGTTCGGTGATGTTGGAATCGATGCGCGATTCCGCTCTCCAGACAGTCCTCATGTCGGCGACGATATAGGCACCGATCATGTCGCTTGAAAGCATCATGTCGCGCGTGAATGTCTCGGCGCATGCGCTGAGCTGATCCGCATCATAGATGGAGATCTGCGCGTTGAGATTCTTGAGGTCTTCTGCGGACATGGCAGCTTTGATCTTGTTGACGATCGGCTGGAGTTCGGGCGTGACCGGGATGACGTCTGCGGCGGCGAGGATCGCTTTGGGCAGCAGTTCACGGATGTCGGCAGGCGCTGACGAGAGGATTCGGACATCGGGGTGTGCGAGGCCGAGGCCTTTGGCAAGCCAGAACTGGAGCTCGTTGCCGGCTGCTTTCTGGAAGATCTCGGTGCGGATGCAGACGATGAGCGGCTCGGAATTGATGATGACGATGGCTTCGGGGAGCTCGGATGCTCTCCAGAGGGAGATGTTTTCGAGGCCGAGGCCGGCGCGCATCTGATGGAAGAGCTTGCCGTTGGGCGTGAACTCGGTGACTTCGGTGGCGCCAGAAGTGACCTCGTCGAGCGATTTGGGACCGAAGGTGCCGACTTTTTCGTTGACCGTCTGGAGGGCATCCAGGATGGCGAACTGTTCGTCTGACAGGACCGGAAGGGCTTTGGCGATCGAGTCGAGCGGGATGGATTCGGTCTTTTCAAACTTGTTCTTGAGATCGTTCAGGGTCTCTTTGGTCTGGGCATCGAGCTGGAGCAGCGCGCGCAACGGCGACATGATCGACCATGCCTGAAGTTCGCGTCCCGCCTTGAGGTGCGACTGGGCGAGCTTGAGCGCGTAGTTGTAGCTGCCGGAGCAGTAAACGATCGCTTTTTCCATCAGCATGCGGGTCTTTGCCTCGTCATCTTGCGGCATGGCGAGCAGTTTCTCGATGATCTCTGCAGACGGCGCGGTATCGAGCAGTCGATAGAGGATCGCGGAGGCTTTGCGCGGTTCGTTGAGCTGCTTGGAATAGAGATCCGCAAGGCGGATGAGGATGGCATTTTCCTGTTCTTTGGGCAGATCGCCTTCGAGTCTGCCGTCGAGGAGTTCTGCGAGCTGCTTCCATTCCTGGGTGGCGACGAGCATTCTTTCGAGGCCGTCAAACGCGCGCGAGAGACCGGGCTGATAGGAGAGTGCCATATCGTAGGCTTCGGTGGCGCTTTCTGTCGAGATCGTCTCGGAGAGCTCGCCGCGCGTGCACCAGAGGCTGGCGAGGACGGCCGGGTCTGATGTCGTCTTGGTAAGCGTGTCGACGAGTTCGAGGGCGTCCTGATAGCGGCCGTTGCGCTTGTAAATCTCGAGGCTTCTTTCGACGAGATCGACGTTGGATGCGCCGTTATTGAGCGCGCCTTCGTAGTAGATGCCGGCTTCGTCGGTATCGCCGAAGCAGTCGCTCCAGATCTTGCCCATGTCGTAATAGGTGTTGCCACGGCGTTTTGTCTGATCTGGGGTGACAAGGAGGCTCTGCTGCAGGCTCGCGAGCGCGAGTAACGGCTGGTTCAGCTCGTTGTAGCTCTTTGCGATTGCCATGAGCGCGTCGTAGTGGAGCGGCGAGAGCTTGATTGTTTCGCGGAGATCGTCGAGAGCGCGTGCGTAATCCTTGCGGTTGTTGGAGAGCAGGCCGCGTTTGAACAGGACATCGCTCTTCGTCTCTTTGTCGAGTGCCTTGTTCGTCTTGAGGATCGCGTCGTAGATGGCGTAGGCTTTGTCGAGATTGCCGCAGTCCTGCTCGAATTCGCCGATGGCCATGGCGACGGGGGCGTATGTCGGGGCGATCGCGTATGCCCTGCGGAGAAGCGCCTCTGACTTGACATCGTTGCCGCACGTGGCTGCGATCTGGGCGACATCGTACATCAGCTTTGCGATCTTGGGGGCTTCTGCCGGGGTCGGGAGCGTGGTGCGTTCGACCGCGCCGTATGCGCCGAGGGATGCTTCATAAGCATCCTTGAGGTTGCCGCATTTTTCTTCGATCGACGCAAGCGTTTGCCAGGCCTCGACATTGTCGTGATCGACTGCGATGGCTTTCCACGCCCAGATGCGAGCGGCATCCGAAGAATCGGCTTTGCGAGACATTTCAACGAGTTTTCTGGATCGTTCCGGCCACGAAAGTTCTCGCTCGTTCTCAAGCGGGAGAAGCGCGGATGTGGCACGCCAGTTTTTGAGGCGGCGGCCAAGGCTTCTGAGGCTGTCGGAGGCTTCGACGTTGTTCGCATCGAGGACACGCGCGCTTCTGTAGTAGTTCGCGACTTGGAGGTTGCGATCCTTTTCATCGCATACTTCTGCCATGTGGCAGTAGAAAATTGCGCCCCAGACGGGATCGACAAGTTTCAGGACGCTTTCGAGTGCGTTGAGATACAGGTCGATATCGTCTTTCTTGAGTGCCATGCTTGCGAGCCCGAAAAAGGCATTCTTTTCGGGGGCGCCGGTCTTGTTGATGTTCCGGTATGTCTCGATGGCGGCATCTGGCATGTTGAGGGCGAGCGCCTGTACACGTGCGAGCTCGAACAGGTGGTTTTTGTTGACCGACTTGCTGTTCGGATTGCCCGCGAGTGTGCGGATGGTGTCGGCATATTTGTTCCAGTCGCCGGTGATTCTGAGGCTTGCGCAATAACGGTCGATGATCTCGTCGTTATCCGGCTCAAGTTTCTGAAGCTTCTCGACGATGGTGGCGCTCAGTGCGGCATCATGCAGCTTGTCATCGACGATTTCGAGGGCTGCATTGTAGATGTCTGAGGCTTCCAGCTCGTCGTCTTCGATGACGGCATCGGCACGGTCGAGCATGATCTGAACGAGATTTGACCAGAGTTTGAGCGACGTATAGGCTTCCTTGAGCGGTTCGTAACCGACACCGCACGCGCCTGTCTCTTTGTAGAGTCTTTCGAGTGTTTCGCAGGCGGCATCCGGCTGCGAAAGCTGATCTCTCTGGAGGTCGGCGATCTTGAGCATGATCTGCGGACGTTCCTCTTCGCTTGCGAGCTTGAGTTCGAGCTTGAGCCTTCTGAGTTCGACTTCGGGACCGATATCGGCGCCGGTGAGGGCCGCGAGTCCTTCGCGTGCGGTTTCGTTCGTCTCGTCGATCTGAAGGATTTCGGCATAGCCGTCGAATGCGCTTTCGAGGTCTGAGAGGTGCGTATTGGAGATCTCGATGACGCGCAGCCAGAGGGCGATCTTCTGTTCCGGCGTGCATCCGCCTGCCGAAATGCGCTGTCTGAGCTCCGAACGGAGCTGCGCCCATTCTTCGCGCGATTCATGCCATGCGATCAGGGATTCGAGGGATTCGATGCAGCTCGGATCGATATGGAGAATGGTGCGTTCGACATCGACGCTTCGCTCGAGATCATTGAGCGCCGTCTTGTAGAAGTCAGCGAGTTTTCTGTAGAGCGAGAGGCTGGTGTCGATTTCGTCAGCCACGTGTGCCCTGGATGCGGCGAGTCTGACCGTCTGGGCATATCGGCCGGTGAGTTCCGGATCGGATGCCCAGGCTGAGAGCTTTTCAAGCGAGTCGAGATTGGAAGGCTCGGCGGTGAGGACAGCCGCGTGCAGGCTGAATGCGCCAGCGATGTTGTTGAGCTTCGTTTCGTAAAGATCGGCAACGCCGGCGAGATCGAGTACATCTGCAGATGCTGAACGCTTGGCGCTTTCGAGAATGGCGATGCAGAGCGGTGCCATGTCCGCTTGTTCTGTTTCGGCAATGAGAAGCGTCTCGCGTTCGGGGGTCGGCATCAGGCGATAGCCGATGAAGAGTTCTGTGAGCGCTTCGTAGCTATGACCGAGGACATTTTTCTGAATATTGAGGCGTTTGCCTGCGATTTCTGCACGCAACGTTTTGCTGTCTGTGGCATCCCAGAGTTCGCCGTATATGCCGAGCAGCTGTTCGCTGAGGCCTTTTTCTGTTGCGATAGACTCGATCTCTTCGAGCAGCGAGGCATCTGTGGGATCCATCGCGAGAAGGCGCTGATAGTCTTCCAGAGCGCGGACGGGGTCATCCAGGTGATTGAGCAGGATGCCGATGCGTTTCTGGATGGCGGTGCGGCGCTGTTCCGGCGCGAACTGTGCGGATGACAGGCAGCCGAGCACGGCAACGACTTCTTCCCATCGGTTCGTCTGCGGCGCGAGCCTTTCAAGTTCTGCTGCGAGCGCGACGGCTTTCTGGTCATCAAGCGCGGATGCGAACAGAATCGTGAACGCAAACGAATAGTCGTTGAAATCATCGGTGTAAATGCGAGCGATATCGCTGAGGAGTCTGTCGCGTTCCTCGACGGATTCGGCTTCGAATGCCTTGCGTGTCCATGCGGCGCAAAGATCTTTGCTGTGGTTCTGTGAGCGGCAGAGCTCGATGAAGTCGTGCTCGATATCGTGATCGCCCAGTTCGAGGATGCGGCGCATGAGCTGGATGCGCTGGACGACGTTTGTCTTCGGGATAAAGCGGAGCACCTCTTTGAGGATGGCACAGCGCTTTGCGTTATCGGTGACGAGCGTGGCTGCGATTTCAAGCGCAGCAATGACGATGCCGCGTTCCGATTCGAGGCAGAGCGATTCAAGCGCCTGGAGTGCGGTCTCGTTTGTCGGATCCCAGCAGAGTACGCGGAGATACGCGGCAACGGCCTGGACATGAGGCGCGCAGTCGACACTGGCATCTGCGATGCGCATGGCGAGCGCGATGCGGTCATCGCGGTCTTCAAGCGTGCGGAGTTCCTGTTCCCAGGCACCGATCATCTCGGCGTCTCGGTGGAGCTTTTCAAGCACTTCGGAGAGGTTTTCGAGCGCGTTCCGGTTGTCCGGGTCACAATCGAGGACGATTTCCCAGGCCGCAGCCGTGTGCGGGGAATCCGGACTGTGCTGCATGAGGTATTTGCCCTTGCTCTCGGCGAGATGGAGGACATCTTCGGGATCGGCAACGCGGATCTGCTGGGTGAGGCTGCTGTCGAGCGATTCAAAGTCGCCCTGTTTGGCATAGACACGCGAAAGCTCTTCGCTGACTTCGGGATTCCTGGGGTCGATGGCATGGACTTTCTTCCAGCAGTCTTCGGCGCGGTCGTAACGTTCGAGCTTGTCGAGATACAGCGTGCCAAGCTGTGCGAGAAGCTCGCGCCGCGCGGCGGGCCTGCTTGTGAGCGCGAGAAGGGCTTCCATGGCGTTCGCCACGCCGTTGTCGTCTTCAAGCGCTTCATAGAGCGCGATGATCTTTTTATGCGTGTCGATATCGGTGTTGTCGAGCTCGACAACCTTCTTGAGCAGTGTGATCGCGACTTCGTTGTCGAAGAGCTTTGCCTCGGCGACTTCTGCGGCTTTCTTGTAGTTGACGATGGCATCGGCTGTGTTGTCGATCGTCAGTGCGGCCTCGGCGCGTTCTTTGTAGAAATTGCAGAGCTGGTCGCTCATGTCGCCCTGAATGAAGTACTGTTCCTTGGCGTGAAGCGCGTCGCGGTCATTGGGGAGCTCGAGCAGGATCGCGTCATAGGCATCGACGGCGAGTTCATATTCGCCTTTGTTCCACAGTACTTCTGCCGCTGCGCGATGGATGTCGAGCTCGACTTTTTTGTCGAGACCGGGCATGCGGCTGAGCTTTGCGAGCTTGTCTACATCGCCGTTGATGCGGCAGATGTTGATTTCCTGGAGAAGCAGCAGCGGGTCGTTTGGCCTGTCTTTGAGAAGGACCTGGAGTGTTTCCGAAGCGCGTTGTGCATCGCTGAGACCTGAGATGTAGATCTCGATGACTTCGCGCAGTCCGAGTCTCTGGATGTGTCCCCAGTCTGCGCATTTGTTGCGGATGAATTCCGCAAGTTTCTGCCAGCATGCATGTTCGCGGTATGCCGCCATGAGGGCGCACTGGACTTCCTCGCCATGTTCGCCGAGTTCCCAGAGATGCTCCCAGTCACGGATGACGAGGCTGGAGTCCTTGAGCTCGTGTGCGGCGATCTCGACGGCTTTCTGCGTGTACAGCATACGGTCTTCGCTTTCCCAGATGGCATCGACGACTTTGCTGTACATATCGTGAATGACGCGGAAATCGCCCGTGGCGCGAAGCGCGTTGTCCATATAGCCGAGCGCACTTTCGTTGGATGGATCTTCGCGCAGAAGCTGTGTGAAGGTTTCGCGTTCTTTGGCCTTATCGCCGAGTTTGTCTCCATAGATTCCCGCGAGTTCCTTGAGGATGGAACTTCTGACTTCAGGGAGGTCGGCCCATGGGGCATATTTGAGAACATTCTGCATCAACTGGACAAGCTCAGACCAGCTCTGCGTGCGGAGCAGGGAGCGCGATTCGCGGCGATATGCGGCGTTGTCGCGAAGGCTTGCCTCGTTCCTGAGTTCTGGCGGGATGGGCAGAATCTCGAATGCAGCGCCTTTTTCTGCATGTACTTCAGGACGGACTTCATCGTTGAACTGAGGTTCAGGCTCGACAGCAGGCGCCTGGACGGGGGGCGCGGTCAGAAGCAGCGGTTCCGCATCATCCGATGGCGGAATATCATCAATGGACTCGATTTCGGCGATCTCCGGTTTGGCTGTTTCTTCGATGGCAGGTGCCGGGGCTTCCTCGATGACGGGTTCCAGGGCTTCTTCGATGACAGATACCGGTGCGGCCTCAATGACGGGTGCCGGGGCTTCCTCGATGACGGGTTCCAGGGCTTCCTCGATGACGGGTGCCGGGGCTTCCTCGATGACGGGTGCCGGGGCTTCCTCGATGACGGGTGCCGGGGCTTCTTCGATGACGG
>JAFZFY010000259.1 GCA_017555665.1 Pseudomonadota bacterium
AATCTTCCCCCTCCCAGAAACCCAGAAATATCCAAGCGGCACACCACAGACCGCAGATCGCATATATACTCTATTTTAGCCAGATAGGAGGCATTTGAGAGGAAGCACCGCGTGTTATGATACGGACCATGCGCGTATCACGAGAGATCAGCACGCATACCAAACGGTGTGTTTTCCGCAATTTTCGGCATTTTCATGTAGCAGCCAAAGCAGTGCAAGCGGCGCAACATGATTCAACCGAGATATATGTGTCCGACGCTATTGCGGCAAGCCTTATCTAATTTGTTGAAAACATTTATAAATTTAGAATTGTATCAGGAATGCCGTTTATGCGCATGCTGAGGTGATCTGTGAGCGCGTGAAGCCGTTGAATTTCGTGCCGCAATGTACTGTGGGCGCAACACCTACACTTGGTTTTTTATATTTTCAACAGCACGCATTGTTTTGATGTACTGAGTGCAGTGCAGAGCAGAACTATTTTTTATCAAAAAGGCATGTCTGGCATGCTTCTGTCGGCAGGCTGATTGATCTCCCGAAAGCCTTGCAATACAAGAGAAAACGCCGATCGAGCGAGTCATCCAATGCGTCAATATTTTTTAAATAATATTTTGCAACATTTTAAAAAATACTATAATTATGAATTGGTGAGTGAGTGCTTTAAACAGGACAAACAACCATAAGGAGAAAACGCTATGGCATCAGGAACCGCAACAGTTACCGCGAGTGCAGGTCTTAACGTTCGCAAAGGTCCGGGAACGAACAACCCGAAGATCGGCAGTCTTGCGCATGGTCAGAAGGTGAATTATTCGGCTGAGACGCAGGGCTGGCTGAAGATCAGCTATTCAGGAAAGACAGGCTACATTTGCAAGCAGTACACGGCAGTGACGCAGGGCAGCACGGGCGGCTCGTCAGGCGGCAGTTCAGGGGCGAGTTCGTCAGCATCCGGTCAGGTGAAAGTCACGGCATCTGCCCTCAATGTCCGAGCAGGCGCAGGTACCAATTACCGAGTATTGGGTTCTCTGTCGAACGGCAAAGTGGTCAGCTACTCCGCAGAATCGAATGGCTGGCTGAAGATTTCCTACAACGGCTCCGCTGGCTGGATCAGCAAGAAGTACACGACATCCGCATCAGGTGGCGGCTCCAGCAACAGCGGCTCCAGCAACAGCGGCGGCGGTGATTCAGGCGGCTCGACAAAGACGATGTATGTCACGGCCTCTTCGCTCAATGTCCGCAACGGGGCGGGTACAAATCACTCCAAGATCGGCTCGCTGAGTTATGGCGCATCGGTTTCCGTCTATAAGACTTCCGGCAACTGGGCACAGATCAAATACGGATCGGGCAAAGGCTGGGTCTGCAGCGATTATCTGTCGTCCAACAAACAGTCCTCCGGCGGCGGTGGCGGCGGCGGCGGTGGTTCCGTTCCTTCCGGTACGAATCCTGCCGAATTCGCGACCAATTACCTCTTCAGCAAGACGAAACTTTACACGCACGACTTCATCAAGCATAACCCCAAACTGCCGCACCTCACGGATCTCTCCGTGTATGGAAAAACCTACAATTACGGCTATGACTGCAACTGCGCGAATTTCGTCACCGCATGCTCGCAGAATGTCGGCTGGCTCAGCAAACACTTCGATGGCGTCAGCACGATGTATAATTCGCTCAAAAATGGTTACGGCTATCGCAAGATCAACGCCTCCCAGGCCAAGAAAGGCGATATCTGGTGCAACTCCTCACTCGGTCACACCGAACTTGTGTACTCGAACAACGGAAGCACCGTTACCCTCATCGGCTCCAACAATGAAGGCACAAGCAAGCAGCGCGTCACCTTCGCCAACAAGAGCCTCAACAGCGGTTACTATCTCTCCAGACAGTAATCGCCTGACCGCTTAGCGGTCGCCATAAACTTTAAAGCCGCTCTCAAAGAGCGGCTTTTTTTTGCTCTGTTCAACGACTGTGAATATGGCTTTTTAGGCCTCCCCCGCCGCTTCGCAGCCCCCTCTCCGAAGGGAGAGGGATTCGGGGGCACTTACCGCTCACCCGTGTTATGTTGTCCAGGGCTGTATATCCACGCTTGTAGAACACAGCCATTTGGGGGCTCTGCTCTGCAAGTCACGGTATCGGACTTATACGACCTGAAAGATATAGAATTTCAGATAATTCGTCTCTGGCACCTGTAGGAGTATCGGATGATCGCACGACTGCTGGCGCGCCTCGATCTGACGCAACACGACACCGGCTTCGCGAGACGCTTCCAGAAGCATCGACTCGAAGAGTTCAGGCTTCATAAAATGTGAACATGAACATGTGGCCAGATATCCGCCGCGTGGCAACAGACGCATCGCCTTCAGATTGATCTCCTTGTATCCGTGATAGGCACTCCGAACTGTCGAATGGCTCTTCGTGAATGCCGGCGGATCGAGAATGATGAAATCAAAGTCATGACAATGCGCCGCCGCTTGGCGTGTCAGATACTCGAATACATCTGCCGTCACGAACGACATCTTATCTTCAAGCCCATTACGCGCAGCATTGGCACGCGCCTGTTCAATCGCGAGTGCAGATATATCGACCGCAGTCACGGCCTCAGCGCCGCCTTTTGCGGCATGAAGCGCAAATGAACCGGTATGCGTAAAGCAGTCCAGAACACGGCGGCCCCTGGCAAGCGACATCACGGCGCGACGATTATACTTCTGATCCAGAAAATACCCGGTTTTCTGACCATCGATATAGTTGACATCGAACAGCACCCCATTCTCACAGATCTCCACGTGGCCGTTCAGATCCGAGCGCAATTCGTCTGCATGATAAAAATCTTTGAACTGTTCGAGGCCTTCAAGTGCACGCGTACCGACATCGCAACGCTCGTAAATCGCGGAGATCTTTTCTCCCATCTTCGCCAGCGTCTCAAGGATCAGCTCAAAGATCATTGGCTTGCGCTGTTCCATGCCTAAAGACATCGTCTGAATCGAAAGGACATCTCCAAACCGATCGACGACAAGCCCTGGAAATTGATCGGCTTCCCCAAAGATCAGACGGCAGCACTTAAAATCATCCTCCATCACGTGCTTGCGATACTCGATCGCATACTGGACACGCCGCATCCAGAATGCCCTATCAAAACGGTCATTTGCATTCGTCGAAATGATCCGTACCCTGATCTTGCTCTTGTCATTGACAAGCCCCGTACCTAGATATGCCCCTTTTGCACTCTTGACATCGACGAGGCCGCCTTGCGCATATTCCCCGCTGATATCCGTAACCTCTTCACCAAAGACCCAAGGATGCCCCGCTCTGAGGCTCTTTTCGGCTTTTGGGGTCACTGTAAATACTGGAAATTCTCGGCTCATGATACTCCTTGTACAGGACAGACACTTAAAGCCTGCCGCATCCGGGGCGGACTTTTAACGCGATTTTTACAGCGTTTCAATTTATGAATCTCTTTCCAGTGGCTTCACAATGAAACAATAGGCTCTGCGATTCAATCGTGGATATGGCTTTTCCAGACCTCCCCCGCCGCTTACGCATCATCCTCTCCTATTGGGCAAGGGAGGCTCGCTTGCGCACCCCTGTTTTGGACATCCCCTATGGACGATATCTCCGCGCTTATAGAACATGACCAAACCATACATCTATTTGTTCGCACCTCAGGTTTGAATTTGATATAGACGGCTTAAAAATGAAGATGCCCCTTTATGGCATCTTCAATACTGGCGCAGCGTGTCTGCATCTTTTGTCTCTTGTTTCAAAAAACGGTCATGAATTCACGATTACTCCCGATTCTCATCAGCTTTGCCTTGATCTCGCTTGCCTCTTGCGCAGATAACACTCACACAGAAACGAGCGATCAAAACATTCAGGCATGTGATACGACATTTAAGCCGTCATGCAGCCAAGATCTGCAAGCGAGTGCCATGTGTATCAATGCGATCATTCAGATGGTACCATGCAATACGACAGGGATCTGCGATCCGCTGTCCGGCATGTGCAAGCCCATTTCTGATCCGACCACGCCCACAGACCCGACCACGCCCACAGACCCGACCACGCCCACAGACCCGACCACGCCCACAGACCCGACCACGCCCACAGACCCGACCACGCCCTCGAATCCCACAAACGATTTGCTCTGCGATACAGCAACCTATCAACCCACATGCATCAATCAATACGATCTGAGGGTCTGTCTCAATGGCGTCCTGTCCACGCAGACATGCGCCGCAGGCCTGGTTTGCGCCCAGAATGCATGCAAGACATCTGGCACGTCATCTCAGCCAGGAACGACAACAGGCAATCCAGGTCAAACGTGCGACCCCAATACCTTTACCGAACGGTGTTACGGCACAACCGAAGCCATCGCGTGTATGGAGCAGTTCGACGATTACGGTGAAAGCACGGGCATCTATAAAGTAGAAAAAATCGACTGTGTGAAGACTTACGGCAAAAAATATATTTGTGACATCTTCGAGAATTTTTACGGTGATGGCCGTGATATCGTCGGCTGTTTTTCGGATGCCGAAAAATGCAGCACTCTCGGCGATGCCTATACCGTCTGCGAAGACGATTCCAAATACGATGATGATATCGAATACAATGAGTATTTTTCAACATCAACATTCCGTTGCGTTCACGGCGTGCTCAATGATTACTATTATTTCGAGAAATCAGAGCCCTGCCCCGGCAACTGCAACAAAGACAAGACAGGTTGCAAATGAACCCATACGAAAGCATCGAAGCCTTGATGCGAAAAGAGGGATATCAAGGCTATATTCTAGGCTGTGATGAAGTCGGAAGAGGGCCTCTGGCGGGCCCGGCAACGGTCGCGTGTGTCGCTTATCCGATTTCGGTGACACCAGATCTGCCGCTCTTTTCACAAATAGACGATTCCAAAAAGCTATCAGCCAAAAAGCGTGAACAGCTTATCGAAGCGATCCACAGCACGGCAGCGGCATACTGCGTGCTCGACATGTCTCCCGAACAGATCGATACGCTCAATATCCTGCAGGCATGTCTGCAAGGCATGAAACTCGCGGCTCAAAATGTCGTGGCTCAGCTCGGCGTAAATCGTGACCTCGTGCATGTCATTATCGACGGCAACAAGCTCATCCCAAACTTCGAGTATCCGCAGACCGCCTATGTCAAAGGAGACGGCCGTTCCTGGTCGATCGCATCCGCATCCATACTCGCCAAAGTGCACCGCGATGATCTCATGATCTCATACGATGCACAATATCCAGGATACGGCTTTGCCCAAAATGTCGGCTACCCCACCGCCGCACACCGTGCCGCCCTCGCGGAACTCGGCCCGACACCGATCCATAGAAAGTCTTTCAAAGTAAAGAAATGAGGGCGAGGAGATGGGGAAACGCGTTTCTGCAATTCGAAGCCGTCCTATCTCCTCATCGCAGTTTTCTGACTGCAATACCATTGCAGGAAGCTTTGCCAGTACTTGGCTTCCTCCAGCGTTTTCACCGAGAACTTGAACTTTCTGCCATGAGCAGGCTTCAGAACCATCTCATAATAACGATAAAGCCGGCGAGTTCCTTTAGACTGTTTTGACTCGCCGACAGCAAGTTTCCAACGATACGATATGTCTAGATTCTCCAGCGGGATTTTCTGGATGCCTGTGAACTTAAATTTTCTGCCAAGATAACATTCGAGGTGATCCTCTTTCAGCAGAATCCATCCCGTCGGTCTATAATGGCGCAGAAACAAGTTCAACGAACTGAAAAGAAATCCATACCAGATCAGTGAAAAGATCAAAATCGCGACAATATTCCTAGCAGTCGTTGATTCATCGGTTATGATCAAATAGAAAACAAATAAGCTGGCAATAATAAATGGGGAATAGCACCCCACATACACCATACGAGCACATCCGGAGTTGTCATTTGGACTACTCAAAAGCCATGTATTTTCCGAGGAAGACGCATCGTCCTGCGAAATGAGTTCTGATGTAATAAAAGATGGAAATCGATATTCCTCAATGCGCTTGTTGGCAAAATCATCTGCATGAAACTCGTTGACATCACGATGCGCTGTATTTACCGATGACTGACGACATGCATGGTGGGATAATATCGAATCATTCCCGCCCTTTGGAATATTCAAGCAAATATGACACATGCCATTCTGCGCAAAATATACTTGTTCAGCAATCGGATTGCCGCAACGCTTACATTTACACATAACAAACTCCTATTTTTTAAAGCGCCCACGATATGTAGTTTTATCTACATACCTTGTCTGGCATTATCATATTATTTTTATAGATTCTATAATATTATTGTAACATACAATTCTAGCTATTATTCAAAAGATATGCGTTTTCCTAGTCCCTGTTTAGTATTCCTGAAAGCGTGCAACAAAACATGACTACGGAATTTGCCACATCTACTATTGTGAAACTGAGCTTTTTGTTCGTTATAAACAAAAAAAGCCGGTGCGTATGACGCGCTTTCGCGCGCCAAAGCACCGGCCAAAAGCCGCGTATTGGCAAAGCCAATAGCGGCTACGCGATTACTTCTTATTCGTCCAAGTTATGTTATCGATGATAATATGTTTGGATGAATTATTGGCAATCTTGACCTTAACTGAGCCAGATTTGTTGACATCACATTTCAATACATGCAATGAAGCACCTTGATCACCATCGAATTCAACAGTTCCGCAAGCGGTTGACGAGTCATCAATAAATATTGCGGCCTTACGTTTATCAGCCGTCGTCAAAGCGCTTTTTACATCCACACTAATGGATGCAATACCGTCAGCCATTGTACCTTCGATATAGCCAACAGCTTTTCTAAAAATCAAACCACCGTCCTCAATTGAATAATCCTTCCCTTTATCAACATGCCCCCATGATCCATCATTAACAGACCAAGAGATTCCAGTCACTTTACTATCAAACGTTTCTGTTTGATATGATAACGCTTTATCTTTCTCACCATCCTTATCCGCAAACGTCTCTTTATAGGTCTTGCCACCAGATGCAGCCTTCTCTACACAGACCTTATCCTTGCACTCATGGCCAGACGGGCAATCCGAATCCTTTGTACAACCGCCCGTACTTTTCTCTACACAGACCTTCTCCTTGCACTCATATTTTGAAGTATCGCCGCAGTCCGCATCCTTTGTACAGCCTTCATTGGCGCTACCTTGTACGCATTTCTTGTCCTGGCAAGAATATTTATAGAGCCCCAAATTATTGCAGTCCTTGTCGCTCTCACAAGAAGTCGAGCAAGTGCCGCCTGACTGGCACTTATATCCCGAACAATCCGAATCATGGACACAGCCGCACCTCACAGAGCCTGAGTCTTCGAGGCAGGCAGTCCCCTGTGGATGCTTGCATTCTGTACGATTCTTTTCGGTACCATATTCACAATTAACGATATACCCTTGATATACGAACGTATAGCACATTTCACCGACAACAGATTTATTCTTAGCGCAGGCATCGTCTTTACCTGGAGTAATGCAAGTATTGGAACTCGTACAAACCATACCGCTCGGACAATCCGATTGCTGTAAACATTCGACGCATTCGTAGCCATGTCCGCCAGGAATCACACGGCAGATGACCGCATTTCCCTGATCGCAGACGACCGGACCACCGAAGAAACCGCCTTCGGCGACCTTGCCATTTTCACAGCTAAATCCAGTATCCACGCCATTTTCGGTGCGGCAATAATCGCCATCTTCTTTGTTTTTGCACCATTCGGCATTCTTCTCTTCGCAGACATTGCCGCTGCAAACAGGCTTGTCCGTCGGGCAGTCCGTCTCTGTGCGGCAGCCAACACATTTCGGCGCATCCCCATCGGGTACGCAAATCGCTGTATCACCGCCGCATGCCAACTCGCCTGTCACTTCGCCATCTTTGCAGCAGAATGATTTTGAACCATCTCCTGTGCAATAACAGCCGTCAAACTGCCCCGTGCAAAGCGTTTCTTCTTCCACGCATTCGCCGTTTTCGCAGGCTGTCTGGCATTCTTCACTGAACACGTACTTCCCGTTCATGCAGACATACGACTTATTGCCTTCGCATTTCGGCGCGGTGCATTTCGTCGGATCCGGTTCCTGCGTCGGCGTCCCCGTGCACTCGCCATTCACGCACGTCTGACCGGCAGCGCAGGCATTGCCGCTCACCCACGACGAGCCATTGCAGGTCTGCGGTATGTTGTTCACGCCACAGCGTTTCTGACCGTTGACGCATGTCGTGGGCGTAGGCGTGGGCGTCTCTGTCGATACGCATTTGCCAAGTTCGCACGTCATGTTCTGCGAAGGATCGCAATTCTCGCTGAACTTAAACTTGCCGTTCTCGCAAAGCCAGACAGACTGCCCCTCACATTTGGGCATCGTGCACTCCGCACCTGGACGAACAGGTGTCGGCTCTTCCTCCTCCTCACAGGCGACAAATGACAATGCGAGCGAACCAATTGCGAGCAAAAGAAGCGATTTGTTTTTCATTCTCAAGATCCTTATAACTCAAGGTAAATCACATGTGTATGCGCGCCTGACACGGCTTGCCCAACGCTCACGCAAACCGGCGATATCACTCTCCAAATTCGCGCAAATACCCAATGGCCACCGCATCGGCACGGATAAACGCAAAAACTGCAGTTGGCGCACACTCATCTTCGTGCCCAATACGGACATGGACGAAGAGCGCCTGATGGGATCAGGACACGCCTTCTCCCTGCTTACGTGCTTTTAATGACTATTGGTAATAAAATCAAACATTCTCGCCAGTTTTAGTTACACCTCATCACGATTTAGCCTTCCATCAAATCATGTGCATTTCAAATGCCTATCGCGCCCATGCGCAGTCATACATTTATATTCCCTCAGCCCCAAAATCCTTGTGAAGCG
Source organism: Pseudomonadota bacterium (assembly GCA_017555665.1). Taxonomy (GTDB): domain Bacteria; phylum Myxococcota_A; class Bradymonadia; order UBA4248; family UBA4248; genus UBA4248. The sequence goes on from JAFZFY010000259.1 coordinate 8,869, forward strand.
TTCTACTGCCTGGCATCTACTGCCAACTGCCTGTCCCACAATGCCCACTGTACTTCATAAAACCTTATGGGCTGAACAGCCCCCTCGGTCACGATTTAGCCCGGCAGACGCACCGACGCCAGACGCCCCCAAGTTTTATACATTGCGAAATCAGCCATAAAACGTTAGAAAGCCTGCGGCTTAGTCTACTCATGTGGGGGAATACTTCCAGATGTCCAAAGATAAGAAAGATAAAAAGAAGAAAAACGAATCGCCTGCCGCACCGGATACGGCAGTTTCAGAAGATGCCAAGACAAGCAATCAAGGCATGTTGAGCGACGCGCCTGCGGCAGATCACGATGCCGAAGCGGTGAACAGCACCGAGAGAGACGCGGCAGATACGGCAGAAACCCCATCCGAGCCAGCAGAGCCCGCAGGTTCAGATCTTGCCGCCCCCCAGGACGCAAGCGCCAAAGCGGATGCAACGGGCGGCTTCAGCGCCAACCTAGAAGATCACGGCGAACAGGCTCGCTCCGAGGCCCCCAAAACAGAGGATCCCCAAAGCCCGTCTGAAACAGCCTCAGGCACCCCAGAGAGTGCCTCGCTCGATAAGATGACTGCCGAGCATGCGGCCATACGGCAAATGCTCGGACTCGACAAACCGCTCTCGACACGCGGACAGTTTGAACAGGATAACGCCAAGACCGGCATACGTCCCTACATCGTCATCGCGCTCACCATCGCAGTCATCGCCGCCAGCATCGCCGCCTGGTTCGGCTTCGAATACATCATTGCAAAACAAGAAGAGGCGCGCTTCATCGCAGAACACGACAGAAAGCTCGCCGAAGAACAGGCACGCCGAAACCGCACCGAATATGCGGATATCGCTTTCCTCGAATCATTCCCGCCCAATGTTGCGATCGCCATGGACGGAAAACAGCTCTATGCACGCGCCAAAGACGGCAGCTACACGGAGCTTCGCGCGCGCGAATCCACCTGGATCCAGAACCTCCCCATCAAGGAAGATACGGTCATCAAGTTCAGTTTCGCCGCCGAAGGTTTCCATCCGCTCACCCGGACCGTCGCCTATTACGACTGGTATCCGAGCAACAAAGCAGGCGCAAACCCGCTCCAAAAGGTCTTTAAGAAAATCGTGCTGGAGCCAGAGTATGCCCCGCGCATCCCGCAATGCGCCGATCTTCCCAAGCTCACCAAAGACGACGATCCCTGCGAATGGTCAGTCTTTCGCGAAATCGTCTTCCGTGAGCGATACGCCGAGGCCGTCAAGCCGCTCACGATTCCGGAACCCGAACAGCGGAAATCGCTCGCAGCCCTGCTCGCGCTTCACCCACTGCTCGCCCAGGCCGCAACCGGCTTCGATCCGCAGACGCTCGGCACGAACAAGCCTATCGTCGATCCCGAACTCCCGGATGCCACCAAATCCCTGCTTAAAACGCTCACGGAGCATCCCTTTGGGCTTTATGGCGCAATCACGATCAAAACAGACACGCCGGACACGCGCGTGTTCTTCATGAGCGAGCCGCTCATGGTCGTCAAAGCTTCAGGCAGCATGAGCCAGGTCAAGGTCCAGCCGGATGCGCCGTACACCTTTGCCGTCTATGGACAAGGCCGTCCGCTTGAGATCACCCAGCCCATGACCATACGCCTCGAAACCGACAATGCCCCGGCATACGTCACCGAAATCGCACCGCACATGTGGCACTGCACGCCAGCGACTGCCGAAATGATCCCGCAGATCCCCGCGCCGCCGATTGCCCCCGAAGCGCAGTCTCCCGATTACAGGCACCAGCTCTGCGACTATTCGATCACGATATCCGTCGATTTCAAAGCCATCAACGAGATCGAAGCCGAAGCAGCCAAACAGCGCGAAGCCGCCAAGGAAAAAGAAAAACAGGCACAGCCCACTGCCGCCAACTGATCTATTCAGCTTTCTTTTGGGGAACGCGTGCTATCGGCCTGGCAGCCGATACGCACGCGCGCCGCGCCTATTGCATACGGCGCGGCTTTTTTATACCAGGCTCCACCCAGGACGCGGCTGAAGCTCGAATGCCTCAAATCCCTTGCCAGCCTCAATGAGCGGCCTAAGGCGATACTGTCCAAGTCCGGCGATCATCGCCGCATTATCCGTGCAGAGCTTCATCGGCGGTATCGAAAGCCGAAGCCCAGCCTTTGCACAATCCTCGCTCAGGCGTTCGCGAAGGCGCCGGTTCGCCGAAACGCCCCCCGCCACAACCACAGTCTTTGCGCCAATCTTGCGCGCGGCACGAATCGTCTTGCGTGCAAGCGAATCGACGACTGCCTCAAGCGCGGACGCGCAGAGATCTGCCAGCGCCTGTCCTTCCGGCATCGCGCCCAGTTTGCGGAGCTGTGTCGCGACACTCGTCTTGAGCCCGGAAAACGAAAAATCAAAGTTGTCGTGCTGCGGCAACGCACGCGGGAAATGATACTTATCACGGTCTCCGCCTGTGCTCAGACGGTCGATTTGCACGCCACCGGGATACGGCAGGCCCAGCATTTTCCCCACTTTATCGAGCGATTCCCCTGCCGCGTCATCAAGCGTCTGACCGATCATCTCGTACTGCCCGACACCTCGAACCGCGATCAGGTTCGTGTGACCGCCAGAAACCACAAGCCCCATAAACGGGAAATCGGGCTTGTCCATGCCCTGCGCCGTATCGAGAAGCGGTGCCAGCAAATGACCTTCGGTGTGATGAACCCCCACGAGCGGGATATTGCGTGCATACGCAAATGCTTTGGCCGCCTCAAGACCGACAAGAAGCGAACCGATCAGGCCAGGCCCCTGCGTCACCGCCACGCCATCGATTTCCGACGGATCCACACCTGCCTCGCGAAACGCGCCGCGAAGCACTTCCACAATATCCACGATATGCGCTCGACTCGCCAGCTCTGGCACGACGCCGCCATATTTCGCATGCAATGGTATCTGACTCGCGATGATGTGCGAAAGAATACGCCCATCTGCCACGATTGCCGCCGAACACTCATCACAAGAACTCTCTATCCCAAGTACCTTCATTCCGTTTCCCAAAATACTTCGAGCGCGAAAAAACATCGCGCCACACAGAAAAACACCCGCTCGCACAAGCGAGCGGGCATATCATGATTGCGCTGATCCCGCTCCACAATGGAGCGGGAGATGCCCGTAAGAGCGGGTGGGGGGTCAACACGTCTCAGTTCGTCCCCGAATA
>JAFZFY010000260.1 GCA_017555665.1 Pseudomonadota bacterium
CCCGTGACCATGCAGGCCGCGCCAGTTGCCGTCCAGACCGTGGCCGTCGCCTCTGTCCCGATTTCCACGACACATGTCGAAGTCGTCGTGCAGCCCGTCGTCCCCAAAGCCGATGAAACGCCGCTCACCCTCGTCAAAGAAGCATTTGCCGCCGCAGATGAAGAAGAGGAAGAGGACGACGAAGGCGAAATGGGCAGCGCGCCGGCAGTGCGCATCTCGCAGTTCCGTCTCGACGAATCCCTCGTTGCCGACAATATCCGCGCGGTACAGGTCTGGTGGCAACAGCGTCCCGGCGGCAAGCTCCTCACCGCCGCAGATTACGGATTTTCCAAAGAAATGTTCGAGGAAGATCCCGTGTACAACCTCTTCCGCCTCTCCGCACTTGCCCTTCAGCTTTTCCGCTATGGCGGCCGTCTCAACACGGGAAAAGGCGGTCAGTCGTATGCCATGCTCGATCAGATGGGCTTCTATTCCAACCTCATCCGCTCCACGCAAAGCGTCGATGATATCCTGCTCGCCCTTTTCGATGCCGGCATGTCACAGCGCGCCGAAGATTTCGGCAATCTCCACTACCTGCTCATCATCCGAAGGGCGCTCAAAAAGCTCGGCGAAGACGGTGTGAAGGAACTGCTCGCATCCGAATCGATCGCGGATCTCGTCACCGGGCTCTGGGAACATATCGGCCACTTCCACCTCACCTACGAGATCATCTGGATCGCCAGAGAACTCGCAGCCCTGAACGTTCTCGCGTGCGATGACGCACAGACCATCGGTGTCGTGCCTCTCCCCAAAGTCCGCGAGACGGCATTCCGCCTCGGCTTCATCGAGACCCCTTATGCCGCCGATTTTGCCCACCTGGTCTCGATATCCAGACGGCTTTCCAAGCTCTTCGGTGCTGACATCGCCTGGGAAGCGCCGCTCGTCTACTTTGAACCCAAACGCGAGCTCAGATACGACGCATCCGAACCCAGCTACTTCACAAGAGATCAGCTCGGCATCGACTAACCTCTCCCTCGCAGTTTCATGCGCACACAGACCTGTCGTATATACGGCAGGTCGCGCTTTATCTTAGGCGTTGTGCAAACGGGCGATTCCACGCATCCCCCGCCCGGAACACGGTGCGGCGAGATGCGGCCACCCGGTTTGCACAGGTCCTCATTTCGGCTTTTGTGACAGACATCTATCGAGTGTGACAGACATCAAACGAAAATGAACAAGAGACGGCATGCCGTCTTGTCCGATCATTGCGGCCGGTTTTGTCCGGCGAAAAGGAGCAGCGCCATGAGTGACACACAACCAGAAAATGCCCCCCTCACAGACTCCGCCACCCCCGAAACCCAGCAACCGGAAGGCGTAGCCCCCTATATTCCACAGCCCAGAGGTGAGGCACGTATTCCAGGTGTCGACTGTGCTGCCATCGACGACCGTCTGGCAGAATGCGCTGAATATTTTCTCAAGCATTGTGACGAAACAGACTACCGCAACCTCGACTGGTATCTGTGGCGCATGCAGCTGCGCTATGCCGCCGGTGACGACATCTTCGAAGTCGTCGATGACGCATTCCTGGCGGCGAGATGTCTGCACGACAAATCGGCCATGCATCTCGAACTCAAGCCGCCCGAGATGTTCATGACACGGCGTATCACGCCTGTCGAACTCGGCATTCTCAGCGGCATGCCGATGCTGACGCTCGAATTTGCCGCCACCTACGGCCTTCCGCTCATGATGGTCATCGGTCATACCGCGCCCGAAGAGATCATGAACGAAGCCAACATCATGACCTCCTATTTCAGACGTGATTTTTGCGTCGACTACTACGAGCTGGCAGGGCTTTCAGCCGTGATCTATGCCGGTGTGATCGCCGCCATCGGCCGCGGCTTCGATGATGAAGCCGCGATTGCCCTCAATATCTATGCGCGTGCGCGCGATTCCGTGCGCGGCGAGCCGCCCGCAGCCCTGCTGCCCAAGCTCAAGCGATACGACGCGCTCAACACAGCGCTTGCCTGCCTCTGCTCGGGCAATTTCGAAGCCATTGGCGAAGTCCTCGCCCCGGCAGCCGATGCCTTCCTGCAAGACCAGATCAAACGGTCGGGTGACTCGTTCCTCACCCCCGGCAAGATGCCGCCCCCCAAGTATTTCGACACCTCCATCCTCACCGTGATCGCGCTCGCCGCTTTGCGCCAGACGATCATCGACCTGCCCGATACAGGCGCGATTGCCGCTTACAAAGACTTCATTCGCGGGCTCACAGAGATGCCCGAACGCCGCATCGAGATCCCCGGACTCGATGAAGAAACCAGGCGCATCCTCGAAGAAGCCGGCGTCGATCCCGATCAGCTCGGCGTCGATCACACCTTTGAAGACGAAAAAGCCGCCAGCGAAGCGCGCGCCGCCGAACTCTTTGAAGAAAAACAACGCCTCGCACAGCAAGCCGTCCGCGCAAAGATCGCGCAAGAAGCCGCTCAGGAAAACCAGGAACGCGCCGAACACGAAGCTCAGAAAGCGGAAGATCAAGGCGGAAAGAATTTCTCCGATTTCTTCACGAACCTTCAAGATAACGAGATTCCCAAGTTCGATGACGGCTCGGAGGAAGCCGCCGCAGCCCAGGAATCCGGCAAGAATTACACGGCTTTCTTCGACGACCTCAAGGATAGCGAGATCCCCAAATTTGACGACGGCTCGGAGGAAGAACAGACGAGCGGCAAAGATTTTAACGCCTTCTTCGATGACCTCAAGGATAGCGAGATCCCCAAATTCGATGACGGCTCGGATGAAGACACGCAGGCTTCGGCAAGGTCTTTCACGCAGGATTTCTTCTCAGAAGAAGCGCATCCCATGAGCGACCTCAAGATGACGCTTGACGAACCGGAAGCCGCCCCCGATTCCATTGAAAAATCAGAGGATGACGACATCAAGCCCTCGGACGAACGCGCCGTGACGAACGCGCAAAGCACCACCGTCGAAGCCGATTTCGCCGATGTCAAGCCGCACAAAGACTTCAGCCGCTTCTTCGACGAAGACACGCCGCATGTCCCCGCTGACCTGCAAATGGAACTGCCCGAAAGCGAAACGCCCAAAGAGCCCCCCAAAGCCCCGGCAGCATCCGCCGCGCCTTCAAAGGAGAGCGTCACGGCAAAACGCGATCTCGAAGAAGAATTCGCCGATATCAAGCCGCACAAAGATTTCAGCCGCTTCTTCGACGAAGACACGCCGCACGTCCCCGCTGACCTGCAAATGGAACTGCCCGAAGCCGAATCGCCCAAAGCAGACACACACGAGCCCGTGGAAGTCGCGCAAGTCGAGAAAAATGAAGCAAAAGCGGACGTGCCGCAGCGCAATCTCGAAGAAGAGTTTGCCGATATCAAGCCGCATAAAGATTTTAGCAATTTCTTTGCTGACGATGACTCTGACGACCGCCGCGATACCTATGACCGCGAAGCGCAGCTGCGAGAACTCGAAGAGGAGCAGGCGCGCAAGGCCGCAGAAAAAGCCGCAAAACAAAAGCTCAAGCTCGAACTTGACGGCACCGAGGAAGAAGTCAAAGCAGCCGAATCCTATCAGGATCGCATGACACGCCTGATTGCCGAAAAACAAGCCGCGATGCGCGAACAGGCGCTCAAGGAACGCGAAGAAGCCGAACGCGAACTCGAAGAGCTCAAGAAAACCGGCGTTGCCAAGCCCGTTGTCGAACAGCTTCAGCTCAAGCCCACGGAATCGACCGATCCCGATGAAAAAGTCGAAAAAGTCGCCCCCGAAGATCTCGTCATCAAAGGCTTTGCATACACAGATCTCGACATGATCCACGCGAACACCGCAGTCCGTGAAGACGTCGAGGAAGACTTCGACATGCATGCCGCGATGGCAAAGACCGCTTTTGAAGAAGCCCAAAAAGACAAGAACAACACAGCCGTCCACTACGACCAGGACAACGCCCTCGACGATGCCCTCACTGGCGGCGGCAAATAATACATGCTAGACAGCCGGTTGCATCCCGTGACCGGCAAACACACGGTCATTCATCCCCTGTATATATCGCTATGCACAAGATCGCCATTTCACTGTTAATCCTCACAGCCGCCGCATTTCTATCCGCATGCAGCGGAGCCACGCAAAATGTCCCGGTTGCCGACCCGGCAGCCCAGGAGGCCCCGGCAGACAATGCCAAAGCGACGGCCAGCAGCGCCGATCAGAACGCGCCTGACGGCAGCAACGCCCCGGCAGAAAATGCCGCCCCAAACGGCAGTGACGCGCCGGCACAGCCCGATCAGGCAGCCCCGACAGATCAGGACACGACGGCTCAGGACACGACAGCACAGCCCCAGGATACGCCTAAAATCACCATCGATCCCCCCTCGCTGAACGATGACGATCTCCCGCCAAACATGATCCTCTGCGAAGTCAAGCTCGACCATCCCGACGGCATCTATACGGCACAGTCTTTCGGGCCGACACTCGAAGAAGCACGCGATAACGCCGTCGAAGAAGCCTGCGCGCTCCCCTGCGCTGAGGCCATCAACAAAGACCTGTCCGACGATGAAGCGGAGACCGTATTAAATGCATGCGCCGAAAAATGTGCTATGAAAGCAATCGTCTTGGCAGCCGCTTGCATTCAGAATGGCAACGCCATCTATACCGAGGGCGCGTGGAGCGAAACCAATGATCCCGCTCCGACAAATGGCGAAGAAGTCCCAGAAGATGAATGACTGATTTAAGAGATATCGTATGAATATTGGCCAGCAAATCTCCCATTACATGCTTGAAGAAAAGATTGGTGACGGCGGTTTCGGCGACGTTTTCCGAGCCCGTGACATCAATACAGGCATGGATGTCGCCATCAAGTGTTCCAGAGCAGACGCAGCCGAAACACAGCTCAAGGATCGGGAACAGCGCTTCATGCGCGAAGTATCCTGCCTTTCCAAGCTCAGGCATCCGGGAATCGTCCAGATTTTTGAATACGGCACGCTCCCCGAAGACGGCACGCTCTATCTCGTCATGGAATACGTCTGCGGTCTCACGCTCGAAACGCTCATCAAACGCGATGCGCCATACTCGTTTGTAGCCGCAAGCGACATCATCCTTCAGGTGCTCGACGCGCTTGCCGAAGCGCATAATCAAGGCATCGTGCACCGAGACCTCAAACCCGCCAATATCATGCTCGTCAGGCAGGGGCTGCGAACAAATGTCGTCAAACTCCTCGATTTCGGCATCGCCAAAGCATTCGACGGCACAGAACCCGATCTCACCAGCCAGAACTTCAGGAACGGCGCAGGCTTCGGCACGCCGCAATACATGCCGCCTGAGCAATTCTACGGCAAAAAAGTCGGCCCCCATTCCGACCTCTACGCCGTCGCCCTTGTGTTTTACGAACTCCTCACCGGAAAACAGGCTTTCTCAGGGAAAACGCTCTCCGAGATCATCGAAAAACAGCTCAAACAATTCCCCGATATCCCCGAAGCATTCTCCGAGGGTCCTCTGGGCGATATCTTCAGACGCGCACTCGCGAAACAGATCAGCATGCGGTACAATTCCGCAGCCGAGATGTATGCCGATATCGATGCCATCACGCGTTATCAGTCGCCTTATCTCGCCAGATATTCCAACGAATCATGCGCGCAACTCCCGGTTGTCACGCATACCCCTGCACCGCCAGTCAAATCGCTCAAACTCAAACCCAAACCGACCCCCTCTCAGAATGAGGACGAAGAATTTGACACCATAGCTGTCGAATTCCCAGAAGCAGAGAGCATCAGCAACTATAACACGCTCATCTTTGACGGTCAGCCTTACACCGAGCCATCCGTCGTCTCCTACGAAGACGACGAAGACGGTGCCACGAGTATCGGCATCAGCGCGTTTCCCGAAGACCTTGAAAACATCCGCACAAACGATCTCAACACCGTGCAGCCTACCGGCTATCCCCCTCCCACGGCCCCCATTATCGGCATCACGGCGCATACGCCCGATTTCGACAGCCAATTCCAGAGCGATGAGATCGATATCGCCACGGATGCGTTCAACAGGCACCCGGAACTCGCCAATGTTCAGCGTCTGGGGCCCAAACCTATCCCGCGCTCGCCGAATATCAGTTCCATCAACACGCTCATGGTTCCGTCGAACAACCTGCCCCCCGAACCCTCGGATGATCTCCCGGTCGTGTTCCACCAGCAGCGCACAAGCTTCCTGCCTGTCAAAGGCAGACCCGCCTACAGCCCCCTTCACCGTCCCACAATCCTCGGAAACGACACGCCTCTGAGCCGTCTTAAATACAGGCTGCTCATGACGACACCCGTCATACGTTTCCTCAACAGCCGTTTCTATTGCTGGCTCAGACACGTCAAACATCGCATCGGGAATACCATCGATTATCTCTACGACAGACACTTCACGGCTCTACTAGTTGGCACTTGCGTCGCCATCCTCATCGTCGCTTTCATCATCATCATCATGCTGCTCCCATGAAATGGCTACGAATGCTCTTCAAGCATAAGATCAAGGTCTATGCCGCCGTCGCAGATGATTCATGCACGCTCATTGAACGCGACGGCAAAATCCCCTATCGATACCAGAACAAGACAAGCGCACAGGAATACCTCGCGACCCGTTCAAATCTCACGATGATTCCCGGTATCGAACCCGTTGATCTCGACGACGACACGACCGAAGTCAAGCCGCCCACCCCGAGACATGTCCCCGTCACAGATGCGCCGATTCTCAAAGCCGCCGATGTCATTCCGCCCAACACGATCGTCGTCTATACAGACGGCGGCGCAAGCCCGAATCCAGGCCCTGCCGGCGCAGGCATCCTCCTCATGTTCGGTAAACACTGCCTCGAAATCTGGGAGTACCTCGGAAAATCCACAAACAATATCGCCGAGCTCACCGCGATCCTCAGAGCACTCGAAAGTATCAAAAACAAAAACCTGCCGATCCAGATCTATTCCGATTCCAAATATGCCATCGGTGTCCTCTCAGGCACGATGAAAGCCACAAAAAATCAGGATCTCATCGCACAAGTCAAAAGCGAGATGCAGAAATGCCCAAACCTGCAGCTCCTCAAAGTCAAAGCACACGTCGGGATCCAGCACAACGAACACGTAGACAAACTCGTCGCCCTCGCGCGTGATACCCAGAATTCCGGCAGCAGGCGTTCCGAACTCTAATCATCACGTTTTTGGACGCTCGCTTATGACCGGATTCCCGGTCATACAGCTCGCCGGGCGCGCTATCGGCTTCACGCCGATACG
>JAFZFY010000001.1 GCA_017555665.1 Pseudomonadota bacterium
GGCGTGCCTATGCGCCGTTGGCGCATACGGCGCGCATGGGCGCGTCTATGCCTGCGGCATACGACGCGCAAGACGCGTCACCGTAAAGAATCGTAATGATTTAAATTGAACTTGATATTTCCTAATATATCTATATAGCTTCAAGCTCCGGGATAAGATTTATACCGGCATATTTTAAATTTCTACCCCAGATCGGATATGAAAAAATCTCGCATCATCATGGCAGGCCTGATTTTCCTCGCCTGCCTGGCCGTATTTCTTGACTTCACCGGCACGCTGTCCGCTTACCTCGGGTGGGTGGCCAAAATACAGTTCATGCCAGCCATTCTCAGCCTCAACGTGGGAATCCTACTCGCCCTCGTGATCCTGACCATAATCTTTGGACGCATCTATTGCTCGGTGATCTGCCCGCTTGGCATTTTCCAAGATCTCTTTATCGCGTTTCGAGGTAAAAAGAGAAAATATACATTCTGGAAACAGACCAAAGCCCTGCGAGCCGTCCGATACGGCGCACTCGGCATTTTTTCGATCCTCGCAATTGCCGGCGTGATGTCAATTGTCTCGATCTTTGAGCCTTATTCGGCATTTGGCAGAATCGCCACCTCCCTCCTCGCGCCCATATACGACAGCGTGAACAATATCTTTGCCGGCATCGCCAAAAATCATGAGTCATACGCCTTCTACGGCGTGGATGTCTGGCTCCGAGGCACGGCTTCGCTCATACTCGCTATCATCACCTTTATCGGGCTTGCCATCGCTGGCATCCTGACTGGACGCGGCTATTGCACAACGGTATGCCCAGTCGGCACCGTGCTTGGCCTGATCAGCAAGTTCTCGCTATTCCGCGTCCGCATCCAGGCTGACAAATGCAAAACTTGCCATGCCTGCGAGCACAAATGCAAAAGCCACTGCATCGACCTCACCACACACACGATCGATACAGAACGCTGCGTCACATGCTTTAGCTGCCTCAATGTCTGCAAATTCGATGCGATTGCATACACGCCATCGCTCAAAGACATGATCAAACAACACGAACCCACGTCAGCCACAAACGACGCAACGCCCGCTCAAGACACGACGGATCACGGCGAAAATCACACACAAAACACGACGGATCACAGCGAAAATCACACACAAAACACGACGGATCACAGCGAAAATCACACACAAAACACGACGGATCACAGCGAAAATCACACACAAAACACGACGGATCACGGCGAAAAACACACTCAAGACACGGCAGAAGCCAGCACAGCGCCCGCGCACGATGATGCGCCAAACACACGCCGTGAGTTCTTGACGGCTGCGGCAACTGCCGCAGTCAGCGCGACGCTCTGCCCCGCGCTCGCGATGGCCGCTGGCGAAGCTGACGGAGCCCTCGCTGAAGTCTCCCGAAAATCCCCCTATCCGCGTGAAAACGCCGTTGTGCCGCCGGGCTCCGGCGGATGGCTTGCCATGCGCAAACACTGCACGGGCTGTCAGCTCTGCATCCGCGCATGTCACAACAAAGTGCTCCGCATATCCGACGATGCTGCGCAACTTCTACGCCCAGTCATGAGCTTTGAACGCGGTTATTGCCGCCCCACATGCAATGACTGCAGCCAAGTCTGCCCCACAGGCGCCATCAAACCAATCACGCTCGAGCAGAAGAGCAGCATACAGATTGGACGCGCGATTTGGCGGCAAGATATCTGCCTGAGTGCCAAAGGCACGCACTGCCGCGCCTGTGGACGCGCATGCCCCAACGGCGCAATCACGTTCACGGTCACACAAACAGCTGAGGGCAAGAAAGCCAAAATTCCTGTTGTCGACCTCGAGCGCTGCATCGGCTGCGGTGCCTGCGAGTATGTCTGCCCCGCAAGACCGCTCGCGGCTATCCATGTCGAAGGCATCATGCAACACCACGAGATAAGCTAATCTTCGGGCTTTGCGCGACCAATATGCCGCATCGAGGGGGTAGCGGCGTATGCGCGCAGCCGCCAGGCGAGCACATAGCCGCGCAGGGGGAGACTTCCCCCTCCCCAAATAAATAGAATCTCAAACAATCACACTACTTTTTATATAAGCATCCCATCATGGAAAGAAGAAAACTCCTCAAACTCATCACTGCCGGCAGCGCCGCGCTCGGCTTGGGCGCGCTGGCTTCGGCTTGCAGCAACAAACACGCGATGCCGACCATCGACCTCAATGACCCGACGGTCGGCAAGATGACCTACCGCACCAACCCGCGCAACGGCGACAAGATTTCCCTGCTCGGCTATGGCTGCATGCGCTTCCCCACAATTGGCAACGACAAATCCGCCATCGATGAAGAAATGTCGCAAATTCTTGTCGATGAAGCTATCCGACGCGGCGTCAATTATTTCGATACTGCATGGCCCTATCACGGCGGCAATTCAGAACTTTTTATCGGAAAAGCGCTCAAAAAATATCCGCGCGATTCATTCTATCTTGCGTCGAAATTCCCGACGATGAAAGAGCCGACTTATGAAGAAGCTGGCGAGATATTCAATAAACAGCTTGAAAAATGCCAAGTTGAGTATTTCGATTATTATATGCTTCATGCGCTCAAAACGCTCGATCAATTCAAAAAAGTATATGAAGAAAATCGCGTTCTCGACTATCTGCTTGAACAAAAGAAAGCCGGAAAAATCCGCAATCTCGGCTGGTCATTCCACGGCGATAAAAAGCTTTTTGAATATGTTCTTTCTAAAGATGTAGATTGGGATTTTCTATTAGTTCAGATTAATTATGTCGATTGGATTTTTGGCCCAGAACGCCGTTTTGACGGTGTCGATGGCGAGATTCCCGATGCGAAATGGCTGTATGAAACGCTCGCCGAACGCAATATTCCGATTATTGTGATGGAGCCGCTGTTGGGCGGTCAGCTTGCGCGCGCCACGCCCGAAGCCGCTGGTATTCTCAAAGCCGCTCGCCCGGAAGATCCTCCGGCCAAATGGGCGTTCCGTTTCGTCGGCACACTGCCCAACGTCATCACAGTGCTCAGCGGCATGACCTATATGGAGCATCTCGTCGAGAACGCGCGCACCTATTCGCCGCTTGAGCCCGTCACCGAAGCCGAAAATAAAGTCCTCGAAAACTCCGCGCGCGCCATGCGCGAGACACACACGATTCCATGCACCACTTGCCGTTACTGCATGCCATGCCCATACGGCATCGATATCCCCGGCATCTTTTCGTATTATAATAAATGCGCCAAAGAAGCCAACATCCCCAAAGGCGCGAAAGATCCCGATTACGAGCGCGCACGCCGCGCATTCCTTATCGGTTATGACCGCGCCATCAGCGACTTGCGGCAAGCCGACAAATGCATCGGCTGCAAACAATGTATCGGCCTATGCCCGCAGATGATACAGATTCCCTCGGAAATGCAGCGAATCGCAAAACTCTCGGAAGCCATCAGATAATATATTCTATACATTCATATATGAATTTATGAATAATATTTAAGCCGCACGTATCGTCTTCGACGATACGCGCGGCCGCGTGCATCCAAGCAACGCATCTCCAAGCACTCGGAATCACTGAGGTAAGGCCCCCCGAGCCTGACACTCGGCGGCCGGCATGCCCGTGTCATGCCGGCTTTGCCACGCCTCACCCTCACTCGCAACGGCGCGGATCACCGGGCTTGAACCGCTCATCCTGCCCGCCTTCCAGAACAACGCTGTCAAAGACCGAGGCGAGTTCCTGATTTTCGAGCATATCAAAGTATTCGACAATCGCTTCGCGGATCGCAGACATTTCGCTGAAGCGATACGCGCGTTCGCGCATCTGCGAAGAATAGGCGAGACCGCGTGTGAAATAGCCGAGGAAACACTTGACCTTTCCCATAGCACCGGCAGGCGATATCGGCAATGTCTCAATGAGATCGATATACCGGCAGACGAAGTCGCAGCGCGCCTTGAGCGTCGGCGCATAGACGGGGGCTCCAGAGAGTTCTTCCGAGATCTGGCGCAGAAGCCAGGGATTGCGGAGCAGGCCGCGCCCGACCATAATGCCGTCAGCCCCCGATTGTTCCAGGGCTTTGCGCGCGTCTTCGCGCGTCAGGATATCGCCGTTGACGAGCACCGGAATGCTGAGCGCCTCTGCGATCGGGCGGACGAGATCCCAGTGCGCCCTGCCGCGATAAGCCTCTTCGCGCGTGCGCCCATGCACGGTGACCATTGCAGCGCCTTCTTCCTGTGCCATGTGCGCGATTTCCAGCGCGTTCATCTGATGCGCATTCCAGCCCAGACGCATCTTGACCGTCATCGGAATCGAGATCGCAGCGCGTACCGCATGGAATATCTCACGGCACAGCGCTGGCTCTTTCATCAGCGCACTGCCCGCATTCCCTGACACGACCTGCTTGGCCGGACAGCCGAGATTCAGATCAATGATCTGCGCGCCCTTTTGCTCGCACATCGCCGCTGCACACGCGATGCGATCCGGCTGCCTGCCGTAAATCTGTATCGAAGCCGGACGCTCCTCCTCGCCTGGAAGCGCCTTGCTCCACACACGGCTCACGTCGCGTGCGAGGCCCTCGCAGTTCACAAATTCTGTCACGGTCAAACCGCATCCGCCGCATGATCTGATCTGGTGCCGGAAAAGCACGTCTGTGATGCCTTCCATCGGGGCAAGCGCTGTCGCCGGCTTTACCTCGATATCGCCTATCTTGATGCCTTTTTGTATATCTGCCATAGCTTTGGGTCTGTATCGCGGCGCTTGGCGCGCCATTTTACTCGATTGAATCCGGAGTGTCCCGGAGCGCCGCGCAAAATAGACGAAATTCAGGCAGTTTTGGAAAAAAATTGACGGCCGCCGCGCACGCGGCGGCTATTTCAGGTGCGCGCGTAACACATCGGCGGTAACACAAGGCTCGTGTCGGCGTTTGCAATCGCTTCGAAACTGTGGTAAAAAGCAATTGAATACGTGTCTGATTTTATTCTGTAATTTATACAGCATGAAGACAGGTATTTTTTATCACAGTTTTGGGTCGTTTTGACCTCACCATTCGCGAGGAGAAGGTATGAAGAAAGTTCTAGTGACTGCTCTTGTTTGCGCGCTTGTGGCTCCGCTGTTTACCGCCTGCGCCGAAAAATGTGCTCCAGATGACTGTCAGTGCCTGACGGATTGCATGTCCGATTATTTTCAGGACAAATGCGGTAAGGCAGCTGATGTTTCCCTCAGCGAGCTAGAGGAATATTCAGAGTGCATGGATAGGATCGATAGCGATGATGTAGGCGAGGCTTGTGTTGAGGATTTCGACAGTGACACAACAAGAACCACCTGCACAATCGACATCTTCAAAGTCCTCGGGTTTTATTGATCCCAGACTTAGGCTTCACAGAATTTGAGGCAGTGTTCAACGACAGTGAATAGGGCTTTTCCGAGCATCCCCCGCCGCATCGCGGCACCCTCTCCACTTTAGAGAGGGAAGCGGGGGCGTTTCCGCTCGCCCATGTTTGGGATATCCAAAGGTATCTCCGCGTTTGTAGATCACAACCTAAAACATAGCCTTATAAAAAGCGGAAGGCTTCAGGCCTTCCGCTTTGTTTATCATCAGATTTTTTTGACATCTCCGAGGAAGAGGATCGCGCCGCTCTGCCCTTCGACCAGCGCATACATAAACGGGTGGTCGATCGTGACCTTGATCGGTTCGGAGGGATCGGGGCGTATCATAGACTTGGTACGCATGACGACCGCAGTCGCAGCGGCAGCTTCCGCGCCGTTCTCGTTGACATCGATAAAGGCTTTCTGAATGACATCAGAGATGAGTAGGTCTGTATCGCCAGTCATGCGCGAAAAATCTGCGGCATCCGTGAAGGCAGTCGTCATGCCGAGTGATTTGAGCAAACTGTTGAGGGGGATGCTTGTCTCAATCTTGAACTTCGGCAAGGAAAGGATCGTCTCCTGGCTGTTCATCTTAAGCGCGAGTTCCCTGAATGTATTGGCATCCATGCTCTCCTGAAGCGACTTGAGCGCATCGGGCTGATCGCCGGCAGTCGGCATGAGCACGATAAGCGCAAACGCGCTTTCGGCAAAGCGGAGCTCGACCGCCGTGAGCTTGTCATCGACATACACGCGATGCCGATTCGTGTGGTGCATCATGTCAACTTTCACAGCACCGTCTGCTGTAAAGAAATCGGCCTTGTCTGTGTTTTCGGGCTTGAAATTATCTACCCACGGCGCCTTGAAGTAGATGGCGTTCGTGAGGACTGCGCGCGTGAGCGACGTGATCATGCCCTTCTGGATCAGCTCGCTGATCTTTTCGTGTGTGGCCTGATAGATATCGTCGTTGATTGCCTTTCGGGCACCTTCCGGATCAGCTTTAAAGTCAACGTTTCGGACATCGATGTCGTAATTGGCCTTGAGGCTGTTCGCATAGTCATCAAGAAGGGAGATCGTCTGCTCGACCCAGACTTTGTTGTCGATATCGATGGTGACGTTCGGACCGAATTCTTCCTTGAAGTATTTATCCACCTCTGCACCGGCAGCACTGACATTCTTAGCCAGTGGCAGGCTCATGGCACCGTAGATCTGCGTGAGCGTGCTGCCGCATGCGCCGTCCAAGACCATGCCGATGGCGCGTTCCGCCGAGTAAGGGGAAACGACATTGCCTTTTTCCTGGCTGTTAGCCGAGACATGCGCGAGCAATTTGAAGCCAAACGCATTGTTGGCATCTGCCCACTGACGCGCATCGATATCGTCCTGATATTCGGGCAGCTGGCAGACACGATCCGCTGTATTTTTCACATTTTCCTGGACATCTGCTGCCCCTGTATCGACCCCATCCTTGACTATCGAATCTTGGGAAGCAATCGATTCCTGGGTCGGCGTCTGCACTTCGTCTTGTTTTTTGGAACAGCCAAAGGCACATGCGGCAATAGCGAGAGCAATCAAAAGCGTTTTTTTCATATGGACCTCAAAGAAAAGCCGCTGTTTGCTGTGTCCAATGCGGCTGAATTCGGTTCCGGGACTGTCGGACAACGGCGATCGAAAAAAAAGGCACTCAGAACAATGCAGTGCGCAAATTTCACAATAATACAATATATCCCTATGTGTCCACACCAGCCTTTTGCAGTTGCGATAGCCCGGTTACCGTTCGCCCATAGGCATCTGCTGGAATTTCAAGCCTCATCCGCGCTGCCGCCCCGCATATATCGGTTTTGCTTTACCCTTAAAACACGATAAGATAATATAAAGTGACCTATACTGCGCTGGCCGCAGTATTTTTTGTTGAAGCATCACAAGCGGCAGATGTGCCATAAGGAAACGTGATATCATGCGCCTAAGAGAACTCAAAAGCGGAACGCGGATATGTCCTGAAATCAGGCTAAATGCCCATTTGGATACGCATAATGGGATCGCTCGCTATCTGGCATCCGATTCAGAAAGCGGTCATGTGCTTGTTCACGCCATTCCAGATTTTGAGAATGATTCGTTTGCCAAACTCGAAAAAGTGGCAGATTTCTATCGCACAGAGCTGAAACTGGATGTTCGATGCGATCATTTTGAAGAATTTTTATACTTTTCCGAGCCGTTTCCGCTTGGAGAATTTATGTTCGAATGGCTGGAGCGCCGCGAGCGCGTCCAGGTCTCGGAGGCCCTCAAGCGGATCATCGACCTGCTCAAAGTGCTTCAAGCCGCGCATGCCAAAGGCATCTGCCACGGGAGGATCACGCCACAATCGATTCTTCTCGAACGCTCAGATCTGGCGTTCGGCCTGAGGATGATGGGGTTTGGCGTATCCCAGGCGCTCAACGATTCGATGAAAAACGATATCGACTGGTTCGACTATACGTTCGACCTGGAGGGCATGAATTCCGCAGCCGTCGATATCTACGGCGTGGCCATCGTCCTGATGGGGCTCGTGAGCGGAGAAGCCGGTATTGATTCCTTCGAGGCGACGGGGCTTTTGCCGCAATCGCTTCGCGGCGGCATCCTGCAGACCGCCATGGAACGCGCGCTCGCGATGCGCATCGACTCTTACACCAATATCCTCGCTTTCAGCCAGGATCTCGAAGCCGCGCTGCTGGAACTCGACGAACGCCAAGGCGAAGTATTCGTCGGTGATCTGGTCGGTTTCGAGACCGCCGTCAGGAGCATCCCGAGCTATGCGGATGAACCGTTCGATTCGGACGCATCGGGGGTCTGGCACGCGATGTTCGACTCGCTCGAACAGGAAGAACGCTCCAGCCTGCTTTGTTCGCTCACCTCGCTCACCGCAGTCAAGGGTGAAGACGATGAGGATGAAGATGTCACTCGCGTCACATCCCTCCCCGATTCCGTCCTAGGCATGCAACGCATCAAAACGCATCACGCGCGCGATAACGAGGCAGACACGGACACAGACGACGCGGCATCTGCCGAAAAAATCGAGCGAACATCCGTCATCAAGCGCACAGACACGATGCCGCAGAGCGATGCCGAACCAGTCGAGAGCAGCGGTCCCAAACTCGATCCCGCAAGTGCCGAAAAGCTCGCAAATATACAGTCCCTTGAAGCGGAACTCGCA
>JAFZFY010000261.1 GCA_017555665.1 Pseudomonadota bacterium
AACAGGTGGATATGGCTTTTCCGGGCCTCACCCGCCGCTTCGCGCCGCCCTCTCCGGTTTGGAGAGTGCTTGGGTTCGCTGGCGTTCACCCGTGTGTAGGGGGCAAAGAACGAATCTCCACGCCTGTAGGACGCGGCTCAGATAAAGGCGTTCATTCGCATAAAGAGGTCATGCCCGACTGGAAAGACCACAGTTCGTCGCGCCAGAATTCGCCGGTAAATGTCCAGTAGGCATCGTTCGCGCGTTTCGTGAATGTCGCGTCGGTCTGCTGGGATGTCGTCTGGCTGCACTGGCCGCCCGCCGCGACGATCTTGAGGCATTCGGCTTCGCGCTGACGGCGTGCGAGCCTGATCTCGATCGCGATCTGTGATGCGGAGATGTCGAGTGCGTGGATTTCGGTGAGCGCGTTGTCGTAGATGCTGTTGAGAACGATGGCCATGTACTGCTGCCGTTGCAGGATCATCTCGTCATAGACGGCCTGGAGTTTTGGCCACGAGAGGAAGCCCGGACCGACATGGCTGCCGATCGCCTGCCGTTCATCGCTGAGGATGCGCAGCGAGCGGTGAAGCGCGCGGAACACGCTGTCGGAGAGCACCCGGCGGTAGGCGAGGTCTGGCAGCAGCGAGCTGTCGGGGGCCTCCGCGTGCTTGATCAGCTGGTTGTAGTAGTCTTTTTGCGGGACGCGCGCCATGTACGACTTGAGCGCGGTGCCTTGGGTGAGCACGGTCTCTTTGAGCGTGTCCAGGGCGTGTTCGGCGAGGTCGTAACGGCAGAGGCCGAGGTATGCGCTGGCTTCGAGTAGCGAGAGGTCGGGGAGCCATGCAAGCCTGAAATTCGGGGCTTTCAGCGCGTGCGTCAGGGCGAGTGCTTCCGGGAAACGCTGGTCAAAGACGAGACCCCAGGCGTCTTCGAGCATGGCATCGCGCAGGTGGTGGCTGTTCACATCGACCTTGCGGTAGAACGAATCCGCCATGTCGTAGGCATGATTTTCAAAGGCGATGCGGGCGAGCGCGAGCCAGGTCGTGTTCTGGAGCTCGAAGGCTTCGGGGGATTCGAGCGTTTCGAGTATGCGCAGGGCGGTGTTGAGATATTCCGCAGCCGTCTTGAACTTGAACTCCGGCGCGCGCACCGCGAGTGTCGCGAGGAGAATCTTGGCGCGTGCGTGATAGATCGAATCGCCGGTCACGTTCGCGAGGATCTGCTTGGCGAGCGTCGTGTCGGGCTGTGGGCCGTAAACGAGGCTGTACCCGATGAAATAGAGGAACGGCTGACGTGAGCTGTCGTTGACCTGATCGGCGTGTTCCTTGATGCGGAGCGGGTCGGTGCTCGTGTAATCGCTAGCGTGTGCCGTGCGCAGGAATGCGTCGAGCGTGAGGCTGAAATCGGCGAACTTGGCTTTTGACTGGAGCGCGCGGTCGAGATAGGCGGCGGCCATGGCTGGCGCGCCAAGCTTTTCGAGCGCGAGGCCGATGCACTGGTTGAGCGCGGCGGCGAGCGGCGTGTCCTGCGAGGGCTTTATCTGGTCTGCGAGCGACAGGCAGGATTCGAGCGCGCCCACCGGGTTTTCCGGAATCGACTTGCGATATCCCACGACGCGCGGCAGTTCCGCGTCGTAAGCGCGTTCGCTTGCCGTCTCGCTTTGGAGCGTGGCGTACCGCCTGGCGACTTCTGCCTGCACCATGTATGTCTCGTAGGCTTCCTCAAAGTATTTGCGGAACACGAGCGGCACATTCGACGATTCGACAGGCGCGAGGACCGTGTTGTCGCCGATCGCGCTCGGATATGCCGGGAGTGTGTCGGCGGCCTCTATCGGAGATGCCGTCTGCGATCCGTCTTGGGGCGGCGCAGGGCGCGTGTTCCCGTTGTCATCCATGCGCGCGTTTGCGGTGTCTTGGGGCGTGTCTGCGATCCCGGCGGGATCGTGTGCCGCATCGGCTGGCTTCGCGTCCGGGGTCTGGCCAGAGGCTGGCTGGGCAAGCGCCTCAAACGGGTCGCGCAGTCTGCCGGTGCCTTGTGTCTGCGTGGCAGGCGCGGCTGCATCGTCGCCGAAGATGGCCGCGATCACGCCTGCGCTGAGCCCGGCGGCTTCGAGCTGTGCGCGCGTAGCTTTGTCGCGCGGCGGCAGGTCGGCGGCATTCTTTATGATCGTGATGAGCATGTCTTCCGACACGCCCTGCTTGGACATCATGATGATCTCGTCAGCCGTGAGCGCGTTTGCGGATGGCGCGGCGGCGAACATGCCCGCGCAGAGCGCGATGCCGGCGAGAAAAGCCCGAAAACTGTGTTTCATCTCATGGCCTCCTTAAAATTCCGGCAGGAAGAAGCTGACACCGACAGAAAGCGTGCATGGCACGTACCACTGCGTCGAGCCCTTGTAGAAGCGCAGCGAGGCTTCGAGCCTGAGGGCGAGCCAGTCGAGGAAAAAGATATGCATGTCCGTGCCGAAGATGCCCTCGGCATAGGCTGCCACGGCGGTTTCGGTGTGCGTGCTGTTCGGGGAGCGCGCGATCACGGCACCGAGGCCCGCAAAGATGCCCCAGTCGAAATGCAGGAGATTGGATGTCTCGACGGTGGCTTTTCCGTAGACCGGGTGGAATGTCGCCATGACGGTCACGTCGCCGAGCTGTTCATCGGCGAGCAGAGCGGTCGTGATCGCGTTCTGATGGCTATCCATGAAGCGCCGCAGCGTCGTGTCTGCGTGAAGCATCAGCAGGGAGCCGCGAAGCATCACGCCCCACATATCCGTGATACGCCCGTGGATATCGAGCGCGATCGGGAAATAATTGTAATAATCGTCGGTGGGGACATAGCCGATATTGAGGGCGAGCTCGAATCGGCGTGCGGCAGAGACGACGGGCGTGCCGGCCTGCGCCGGAAGGTCGCGCGTCGTCCACTGGCTGGCGAGATCGTCATCGAGCTGGTCGGCGAAAGCGGGGAGCGCGCCACAGCACACGAGGCAGGCGAATGCAATCAGAGCCGCGATTTTTCTCAGGATGCTGCAATCAGTCATGGCTGCCTCCGAGGAGGAAGGATACGCCGAGCGTCAGTTCCGAGGCTGTGCCAAGGCCCTTGCCGCGCTGTTTGCCGTACATGTATTCGCGGAAATCGAGCCTTAATCCGACGAGGTTGCGGAACACAAAGCGCAGGCCAAGCCCGAATGCGCCCTCGACGCTGAAGCCGTAATTGATCTTGCCGATCTCGTTTGGGTCAGGCATTTCGGCGACCAGCAGGCCCAGGCCTGCGCTCAGGTTGAGGTCAAAGTGCGCGATGCCCTGGTTTGCCAGCGCGAATTTGCCCATAAAGACCGAGAACACCGGCGCGATATCGACGCGCGCGACCTGATATTCCTCGATCGTGATGCTGCGCAGCTGCGCAAGCCCGGCGGCATCCGACGTGAGATGCTCATAGGATGGGGACAGGAAACGCATGCATTTCTGGCCGGATGCGCGGACCTGATTCTCACCGGTCTCGTCGCTGAAACAGCCCATGTATGAAGCGGAGAGTTCAAGCGAGACCCATTCCTTGAAGTGATAGGCCCCTTTGAGCGTGACGGGCAGATAGATGAGGAAGATGTCGCTCGCGATCGTGCCGATGCCGAGGGCGATTTCGCCGCGGCCGGCTTTGGTAAAAGGCCGTGTCTCGATGACTGCGATGGCTTTTTCGGCCGCAGAATCCATCACTTCGTCTCTGTCGGGATCGTCGAGTGATATCGTTTCTGGCGTCCGTGCCAGCGCGAGTGATGGGAACATGGCACAGCTCGATGCGCCGATCAGGGCGCAGATCGAAAGGATCAGTAATGCCGACCAGACGGGTCTAAAGACGTGCTTTCCCATTATCTTGCCCAAACCAGACGGTAATCGATGGCCGAATTCTGCTCGCTGAGGCGCTGCGCCTCGAAGGAGACGGCAGAATTGCCAGCTTTCATCACGAATGTCGTCGCCAGCCGGTAGATATGTCCCTCTGGCGGCTTGGCCGTAAACTTGATGCCGACATCCCAGTGCGACTCCGTGTTGATCGCGACATTTCGGAGCATTTTGGAGAAGAATACGGGGTTGTCGAAGAGGTAATAGGTGCCGCATCCGAGCTTGACGTTTTCCGCGTATCGCGCATGCGGCGGCTTGTCGGCGCCTTCGAGGTCGAACCAGTGCAGGTTTGCCTGGCGTCCCATGGCGGTCATAAGGCGGCGGAAGGATTCGTGGGCATCGTCGGTGTTGTCGTTCGGTGCACCGTCTGTCATCGCGATCATCGTATGCGTGTAGGCCACGTTGGCCGTATCGCGAAGCTTCTGGAGCGCGGCGGCGGAGGCTTCCCAGATCGGCGAATAGCCGCTCGGCGTCGGGTACTGCGACATGACTTTTGACTGCCAGACGGCATCGGTGCGGATCCAGGCCTCGGATGCGTCATACACGCCGGATTCGCCCATGCCGTTCGCGAAATGCGCGGAATACTCGACGCGCGGGGATTTCTCGTCTGAAAGCGCCATGCCGTCCATGAACTGGTTGAGGCCGACTTTTCGGTATTCGTAGGGATCGGTGGCTTTTGCAGGATCCGGGATGCCGTTGTTGTCTGCGCTTCCGTCGAGCGTGGCTGAGTTGTCGAGCATGAAGGCGACCGATCTGCCGTCCATGCCGTCCGCGTGCACGTTCGGGTTATTGGGCTGCACATTGCGGCCAAAATGCGTGAACTGCGGTGTCGAGACGGCCTCGATGCGCGTCTGATAGACGCAGAAGCTGTCGGGCGCGTAATAGTATTGGGCGAGCCCCATGGCACTCGCCGTGAGACAGGATGCGCCTTCCGGGCACTGCGATGCGTCGGTGCACGTCATGTCGCGTCCGGCCGTATCGACGACAAAGAACCAGCCGTCGCTGAACGAGATGTCTTCGGCCGTGAGATTCTTTCCGGGTTCAAGGGCGGCGTTGAGCGCCGTGTATCGTCTTCCCGGCGTCAGGCGTGCGTCAAAGGAGGTCAGCACGCTCCATCGGAATACCGAGTCCGCATCCGTGATTCCGGAAACACACTCCGGGGATACAAGTCCCTGAGGGATCGCCTCGATCAGCTGTTCGTCCTGGAACGTCAGTTCGGCTGTCGTGTCGCAGCCCGTCAGGGCAAGCGCCATCGCAGCGCCCATAAGTATCTTTCGTCTCATCTGTTCAAACCGTGCCTCGATAACTTGCATCCTCCGCGCATTCGCGGGAACTGATTATACTGCCATTTTATCCGATTCAAATAAACGACTTTTTCTCACATGTCGTCAGGTGCGTAGCCGGCAGGCCGTAGGCTGTAGGCTGTAGTAAGCGGCATAAGGGGGGGCGGGGCTGAGGGATGCAAGTGTATGACTGCTCATGGGCGCGACAGGTGTTGAAACGCTCATGATTTAGAGAGCAGCTGAACGGTAACAGGGGGCGCGCCTATGCTGCGCATACGGCGC
>JAFZFY010000262.1 GCA_017555665.1 Pseudomonadota bacterium
CCCAAAACAAGCGCCGGAAACAAAAAAAGCCGCTCCAAGGAGCGGCTCAAAGCATCATGACGGCACCCGTTCGGGGCCTGCAAATCAATCTTCTGCCTGATAGGGGAGAAGAGCGATATGACGTGCACGCTTGATGGCGCGGGCAAGTTTACGCTGGAAGCGCGCGGAGACACCCGTGATGCGCGAAGGCAGAATCTTGCCGCGCGGGGAGAGGAAGCGTTTCAGAAGCTGAACGTCTTTGTAATCGATCGTCAGAGAAACGTCTGATTTGAACGGACAGGCTTTGCGTTTTGCACGGCGGAAACCACCACGAGCGGGCACGCGAGCTGCGGAATTGGCATTCGTATTTGTATCCATCTCTTCTCTCCCCTAATTACATTTTGGTCGGAACTTCTGCAGCACATTTCGGGCAAACCCAAAACATTCCGCTCGGTTTGGAGTGACGCACCATCTTGATGATGCTCATATCCGACTCGGTGCCTTTCGCCAAGCAGGCGGGGCATTTCTTCTTGTAGACAACTTTTTTCGTTGTCGAAATCTTTGCAGGTCGCTTTGCAGCCATTTCAAAATTCCTTCTTCCGGCAATCCGTAAACCTCGCTTATGGACATCCAGCCCACCCTGGCTGAACTCTCGGGAGACCGTACCGGAAACAGTCGCCCAAATCGAGGCGCGCGCCTTCTAGCACAGCGCCATATACGTGTCAATCTCTGTGTGAAAGTCTATGCAGTTTATTCGTCAATGTTCAGCTCATAGCCGCAAGAAAACCGATAGTCAGAAAATAGCCCGTAGGGCTTTGACGTTGTAGCCCCCGGTTGCGTTAGCAGCCGGGGGAAAGGCGCATTTTTTAAGAGCTCTCTCAAAACTGACGGCGTTTCGTACAAGGCTGAACTGTGACGTTTATTTATCAAGGTACTGAATACGGAAAGCCTCTGCTTCAGGCACTTTCTTATCGCCCTCGAACGATCGGATCACCATCTGGATGGCGCGCGTCCGCCACACCGTGTGTGGGGCATCCTCGATCAGTTTGGTCCAGACTTGACGGGCTTCTGCGCTCCGCTTGCCCGCCTGGAGTGCACGGCCATAGTTGAAGGAAGCCTCATGCGCCTGTGCCGGCTGCACGAACCGAAGCATGGGTTCAAGCATCTGAATGACATGCGCCGACGCGCCGAAATCGATCATCGGGCTTGAAAAATCGAGGATCAGCTTGCTCAGCGTCTTGCCCTGTGCATTCCGGAAACGCTCAAGCGACGACGGCGTGAGTTTGGCAAACTCACGTGCAAACGACTTCAACGCTTCGATATTGCGGTTGGCTTCAAGCACGCTGAAAACGCTGTTTAAGAGCTTCTGATATTCGGGTACCGTGCTGCTCCGCTCATAAGCATTTGTCAGCAGCGCGGCGGCATCCGTGAACTTGCACGATTCGAGATACGACGCGACCTTATGGCTCATCAGCTGCATCTGAAGCCCCTGATCGAGCGTCAGCTGATTGAACCAGTCTGGCATACGGTGCTCTGAAAGCATGGCCTCCGGATAGCAGATGCTCGACGCGATATCCGCTTCGCCATACAGGATCGCGAACTGCGCGGAAATCTTTTTGAGCAACAAATCCTTCAGCTTTGCAGGCAGTTTCCCCACATCCAGATCTTTCAAATGCTCCCGGGCCATCGAGAACTGTCGCTTGTCGAGTTCCGAGGAAACCAAGATCGCGCGCGCCTGCGGCGTCATTTGGCTCGGCGCGAGCTCTTCCAGACGCGACAAGAAGCTAATCGTCTCATCGGGAATATCCGGAAGCATCTCGACCGCATCATCCCTGCATTTGGCAATCAGCCCCTTCATCTCTTTCGACTGAATCTGCTCCGTAAAATCGTCTCTGAACGCGATTTCATGCATCACGATGCGACGCTGCTGCGGCGCAAGCTTGTTCGCCCACTGGATGAGTTTTCCCCATGTCGCTTGCTTCGCTTTCACATCGCTCTGCGCATTGAGGATGTCGAGCTCCAGCGCCACCGCCATCATCGGTTCCGCATTCTTGGGGATCTTCTTTTCGGCTTCGATGCGCCACGCATTGAGCTGACCTTCCGAGACGAGCTTCGCAATCGAGGCAATACGCGCCTTGTATGTCGACGCAACCATGCTCGATACAATCCAATCCACGCACGCCGCCGTGCCTGCCTCGGCGCCTGAAAGGTCTGAACACAGGATATATGCCGATTCTTCGTCCTGTACTGTGGACGGTGCCGCATAGGCTGCAGACAGCGGAAACATCAGAAATGCAGCGGCAAAAAAAGCGGACTTTATTGGTTTCATGGTTTGCTCCTGAAAATAAATACCAAAACACAGCTACGAAAATGTAACGATACCCGTGTCTGCATCACGCTTCAAGTTTTAAGTGTTGAGGGCAGGTTTTCTGTGCGTGCCGCTATTGGCTGTTGGCCAATACGCGGCACGGGCAAGCCTATGCGCTTACAGCGCATACGGCTTGCTATATCCACTGGCAAACAGCCTAAAAAAAAGGCCACATCTGCACGCGGCAGATATGGCCTCAAGGTTTAGTGCGCGATCACGCGCCTATTGTGATTATTTGCAAACACCGTTGCTGCAGCTCGATTCGCAGAACTCATAATCGGCCATGAAGAAGGCATAGCCACCGGCTTCCGTCTTGTCGCAGGTGTAGCTCACGGCGAGCGGATAACCCATATAGCTGATGCAGGAGTTCTGGGCGGCATCACCAGCCTTGCAGGTTTCGGCGCAGTCAGAGTAGTTGTCAGCAGCGCGGACGGCGCAAGGAGCGGAGTTATCGCATTCGATCGAGGCGACTTCGCCCTCATAGCAATAGTAGCCCGTGTTGCCATCGCAGAGTTCCACGAAGCTGTCATCGCATTTGTCGCCGACGGTCGGGGTGCTCGGATTGCTCGTGCAAGCGCCATTCTGGCAGCCGACTTCGCATGTGTTGCTGGTAACCCATTTGCCGTTCGTGCAGGTCTGGACGTTCTTGCCGGAGCACTGTTTCGCGCCTTCGGTGCAGGTCGTCGGGGTCTGGCCATCGCAAA
>JAFZFY010000263.1 GCA_017555665.1 Pseudomonadota bacterium
ACATCCGAGCATGAGTTCGCCGAGCTTTGTGCGCTGTGAGACTGTAAAGAAGCGGCTCAGATCAGCCTCGGTGATCTCGCTTTCTGTGGCATAGGTGATCTGGTCATAGGCATGGTCGCACGCATCGCGCGTTGGCATCGCCGCGATAAAATCTCTGATGCATGGTATGACGGCGTTTGAAGCCTCAAGCCTGGAGGGTGTCTGTTCGTCTCCAGCTGTGAAACCAAGAAGGATGCCACAGGCTTCCTCGAGACCGGAGGCTTTTTCTAGGATATTGACGACGAACAGCTTGTTGTCTTCTGCCTGATCCGTGATTTTTTTGAGGGTATTGTACTGCATCTCAGTCATGGGAATTGACGAGAATTCGGAGGCATCTTTGTATGATTCTGAAAAAACGATCGGAATATAGAGCAACGCGAGTCTCAGGTTGGCATCTTCCGAACCGGCGGCGGCCGCTTTTTTCAAGAGTTCAACCCCCTCAAACCATGTGTCTTCGCGATCCATCAGCTGTCCTGAGTGCACGAACATCGCCTTTGCATAGCCGGCATCGCTTGCGGATTTGATCAGCGATTCGACTTGGGGCATAAAGCTCGGCGGGCCCATTTCGAGGAATTTGGCGAGATCGAAGAGGTTTTCTGGGGTCTGCGGCTTGGTCTTGTAAATGTCCGTGATCTTCTTGAGCGCGATATCGGTCATGCCGAGCGCTGGATTCTGAATGAGGAATTTGAGCGTCGGTTCGTGTCCGAGTTCGGCTGCCATTTTGAAAAAAAGCATAGCTTTGGCAGCGGCTTCTGGATCCGTGACACGCCGGGCATATTCGTAGACTGCCCTTTGATACATGATGTCTGGATCTTTATACTCGCGGATCGTCGTCAGGTATTTGATGGCGGTATTGTAATTTGGATCGGTGCGCGGTCTGCTGAACACGTTTTTGACGAATGCTTCTTTGGCGCGGTCGTCGCCAATCTCGGATCGTTCGCGTAGTGTCTTGAGCGTCTGGTCTTCCGTGGGGGCTGTATCAAAGACTTTGAGCAGTTCGCGTTCCATTTGTTCAGGGAGAAGTGCGACGAGTGCTGTGAGTGCATCATCCGCAATTGTCGTGGGCGGAGGAGTGATTTGTTCGTCTGTCGGTCGTTCCTGAACTGCCTCAGGGCGTTCTGGTGCGGTTTTGGGCGTATCAGCAGGTGCCGTGATCTGAGCATCCGCGGCATCGGGCTTCGCATCGGCAGTTACCGGATCGGATTGTGGTTCTGGTTGGGGGGCCGGCTTGGGGGAACAGGCGGTCAGAGATAGGGCTATCAGGGAAAAAAGGGCATATTGAGCAAGCGGTCTCATGGGAGTCTCCGAATTTGTTGATATGTCATGGGCCGTATTCCACGGCTTATATGTGATAGCACCAAATGAGGGGAGATAGGGGAATAATAAAACCAGGAATTTAGAGGTCGTGGACAGGCAGTAGGCAGTAGATGGTAGGCAGTCGTTAGCCGCACAGGAACTTATGCCCTGAGGGGATATAAGTATTCGACTGCTTACAGGCGCGAGAGGTGTTGAAATGCTCATGATTTAGAGGTCGGCTGATGTATCGAATTACAGGTCACGGTTTCAGACTGTGCTTTACAAAATATGCGATTTATCATAAGAAGCAGATTGGTTTGCGTGTGGGTGTGTTACCTACCTGTCAGGCCATAGTGTTCGAAAGGTCGTTAAACAATTTTCCTGAGATGGAGATTTGAAGCGGAAAGACCGTTCGACAGATTCCAAATAGAGGCCGGAATACGGCAATGAGGCGCGTTAAAATTCGCCGGAGGTTTGTATGATTTTGGATTTGTCGCAGCTTTCAGATACGACACGAATGATTCTTGAAGTAATCGGGTATATCGGCTCGGGTGTGTGCGTGGCTTCGTTTGCGATGACGAGTGTCAAGAAGCTTCGCATCATCAATGGCATAGGGGCGGTGATATCGACGATATATGCGCTCCTGATCTGGGCGCTTCCGATTGCGCTGATGAACCTGATTATTGCGGTTCTCGATTTTTATCAGCTTTATAAGATGCGTAAATTCAGTGACGCATTTGAGCTTTTGCCTGCCTCAGTGGGCGGTGCATATTTCAAGTGGTTTGTAGATCGTTATTCGGAGGAACTGGCGACCTTTGATGAGAGCATGACATTTGCGGATGCGCAGCATGTCTTATATTATGTGCGCGCCAATGAGGTTGCCGGAATTTTGGCGTATGATGTCAAGGAGGCCGGTCGAGTGGATGTGCGCATTGATTATGTCATTCCAAAGTATCGCGATTTTGAATTAGGGAAATACTTTTTTGACGTGCATAATTCATTTTTTAAAGAAGCCGGCATTCATGAGTTTGTGACGAAGACGACTAACCCGATACATGAGATTTATCTCAAGCGCATTGGTTTCAAGTATCAGCAGAGCGGTGAATGGGTGAAGCGTATTTGATATTTTGGGGATTTATATATTTATATCAAATGGATTCATCACAGTTCCGCACGTGCATGCGGTTCCGCACGCGTATGCGCGGAGCCTGAAAGGCGAGCACATAGCGGGCGGATGGAGGCCGTATTGGCGCGCGGTCGCCTCACCCGGCCGCAAAGCGGCCAGCCTCTCCAAAAGAGAGGGCATGAGGTAGACGACAAGTGCGCGCCAATAGGCCGGAACGCGGGGCGTATCGAGCCGCAGGCGAGATAGCCTGCGCGTTAGGCAAGAAATGATAAAAAGTTGTCCACGTGGGCTTGAAGTGCTTTTTGGGTGTCTTCGCTTACGATCAGTTTGTCGGAACCGAAGGATTCACCGCCGAGCGCGATGCCGATGCCTTCTTCGCCGAAGAGCTGCACGCCCATGAAGCCGAGGAGTTCCGCGAGTTTTTTGCGCGCATGCGCGGCTGCGGATTTGCCGGCGGCACCGCTGATCGTCGCTTTTTTGCCGCGCATGACGGTCGGGGTTGCGTAATCATTGCGCACGACGGGGCGCGAGAGCCAGTCGAGCACATTTTTGAGAAGCCCGGGATAGCTCGCATTGTATTCCGGGGTGATGATCCACAGGGCATCTGCGGCGGCGACTGTTTCGCGCAAAAGCGTGATGGCTTCGGGGGCGGGATATTCCGCATCCTGGTTTAGAAAGGGGACAGCTGAATAGTCCAGAATCGCACATTCCGCGCGTGAGCCAATCATTGCGATGAGCTTGTCTGCCAGCTGGCGGTTGAATGATTGTTTGCGGTTTGAGCCGATGATGAATAAAATCTTGTGGGTCATGGCGATTTCCTTCAAATAAGTTGTTGTACGCGGGGGTCTGAAAGCCCTCGTGGGCTGCATTGTAATGATAATGCCGAATTTGTGTCAACGAGACAAGGGGGCGGTGCAGAGTTTTTAATTAGGTATATATTCACACTTGTAGAACAGGGGCATAGAATCAAAACGCTGCAAGCGATAGTCATGCTTCGATTAGAAATAAAGGTCTAGTCATTTATGAGGGGGAATGATATGCTCGATAGGAAGTGGCTGGGATGTTCACTTCATGCGAATCTATGACTTGTTGCGCGGGAATCGTCATGAATAAAGAAGAACTTCATAACTATATTTCTGAAAGTAAAGGGAATGAAAGTAATATATGTCAGATATATGCCATGCGCGGTGAAACGCCTGTATATGAAGATTGCTGGCACGGCTATCGAACAGAGGATGCCGTGAATGTTATGTCTGTGACGAAAGGCGTCATGGCTTTGCTTGTCGGTATTGCGATTGATTTGGGATATATTCAAAGTGTCGATCAGAAAGTGTTGGATTTCTTTCCAGATTATGCGGTGAAGCGCGGCGAAAAGACGATTTATGATGTAACGCTCAGGCATCTTTTGACGATGACGGCGCCCTATAAGTATCGCTCGGAACCGTGGACAAAGGTGTGCACATCGGCGGATTGGACAAAGGCGGCGCTTGATTTGCTTGGGGGACGTGGGGGCATAACTGGATGTTTTAAGTATTCGACGCTGGGCATCCAGATATTGTCGGGCATTATCGCGAATGCTTCTGGTGAGCGTTGCATTGATTTTGTGAACAAATACTTGTTTGCGCCGCTCGAAATTCCGGAACATGTGTTGCACGGGGACAGTTCGAAAGAAGATCAGTTTGATTATTTGATGAACAAAGCGCCGCGCAAGAATGAATGGTATTCCGATCCACAGGGGGCTGTGACGGCTGGCTGGGGGCTTGCGCTTTCCGCGCGTGATATGGCGAAGATTGGGGCGATGTGCCTGAATGGCGGTGTCTATCGCGGTCGGTCGGTTGTTTCTGCGCGATGGATCAAAGAAATGACCGAACCTTATATTGAACTTGGCGAACAGTTCGGTTTTATGCGCTACGGATTTTTATGGTATCGGCCATATAAAGATAGGTCGGTGTGGGCTGCGATTGGGGATGGCGGCAATGTGATTTATGCGAATGTCGAAAAGAATATATCGGTCGGTGTGACGGGGACGTTTAAGCCCAGGATATTCGATCGCGTTCAGTTTATTGAGAAATATATCCTCGAGCTGTGCGTGGAAGCGTAGGCAGTAGGCGGTAGATGGTTAAGTTACACAAGGGCTTTTGACCTAGGGAGATATAAGCGTATGACTGCACATGGGCACGGTATGCGTTGAAACGCTCAAATTTCGCGGTCGGCTGAATGGTAACTTCGTGGAAGCGTAGGTGGCATAATAAGCTTTGAGCCTTGAGTATAGGAGAGAATAGTATGATTATTTATTTTACGGGGACAGGAAACAGTCTTGTGGTTTCGCGAAAGCTCGCGGAAAAGCTGAATGAACCGATGATGTCGATTTATGAGGCTGTCGAAAAGGATCTGAGTGATACACAGCGCATCGGGCTTGTTTATCCGACTTATATGCTGGATGCGCCGCTTGCTGTGCGCGAGCTTGTGCCCAGGCTTCGCCTGTCGAAAGATGCGTATGTGTTTATCGTCATCACCTGTGGGGCTCAGACGAACAATGCCGTATGGACGGTGCGACGCTTGCTGAAGGCGCAGGGCGTGGCTATTGCGTACTGCAACAAGGTGCGTTTTCCCGATACAGCCGGGCTTGCCTATCATCGCAATCCCAATAACCAGGTTTGGAAATTGGAGAAATATGCCGCGCGCATGGATGAGATTGCGGAGGATATCGCGACAGGTAAGCACGCGCTTCACTATGCAGGTATGGATCCGCTGGGCTGTCTGATGCGCGTGCCGGCGCTGTCGGAAAAAGCGTATTTGCCGTTTAAGCCTTTGGCGAATGCGGAGAAGTGTGTCAGCTGCGGGCTGTGTGAGAAAATATGTCCGCAGAAGAATATCAAACTTGAGGACAAGCGTGTTTTGGTGGGTGAGCAATGCACATATTGCCTGCGCTGCGTACATTATTGCTCTCATCAGGCCATGGAGGTTGGCGGCAAGCCGACGCAGAAGGCATTTCAGTATCATCACCCGGAGATTAAAGTGCAGGATCTGTATCGTTCATGAGGAGGTAGGAGAATATGAAGATCTGTTATTTTACGGCGACAGGTAATTGTCTGTATGTGGCGAAACGCATTGGCGGGGAGCTGTTGTCTATCCCTCAGCTGATGAGGCATGGGCAGTTTGAAATCAGCGATGAGGCTGTCGGCATCGTATGTCCGGTTTATGCCGTGGAAATGCCGATGATGGTTAGGGAGTTTATGTCTAAGGTAAAGATAAGGACGAACTATTTCTTTTTTATCTATACCTACGGCATGGGCTATGCGGAGGCTTTTGCGCATGCAGATAAGGTGGCCCGGGCCTCAGGACGGCAGATTGATTACATCAATGCCATACAGATGGTTGATAATTATCTTCCTGTATTTGAGATGCAGGATCAGTTGGATAAGCTCGCGGCTAAAAATGTCGAAGGGCAGATAGAGGCTGTCTGTCGGGATATTGCTGAAAGGAAGCATACAGAAATCAAGATTACGCCGAAGACCGAGGCTGAGATTGCTAAATACACGGAGATGCTTGCCATTCCTATTCTTCGAAAAGATACAGCACAAAGCTATATCGTCAATGATCAGTGCATCCGATGCGGTATTTGTGCGAAAGTATGTCCTGCCAATAACATCACGGTCACGGATAAAGTCTATTTTTCCGATCATTGCGAAGTTTGTTATGCATGTTTGCACAACTGCCCGCAGAATGCGCTTCACATGAAGACAGAGCAGAGCTCGGTGCGTTTTAGGAACGAGCATATCAAGCTCAAAGACATTATTCAGGCGAACCAATAACCGCTTTTGAAGGCATTTTATGTTCATCAATGCTTCGGGGCATCTGCACAGATCGAGGGCGGTTGGTGAGAAAAGTGATGCTCTTCGCGATTCAGGCTTGGATGTTCAGTGGTTTTGGATGCGTGCATTTTCTTTCATAAAAATCGTTGACAAATCATTGATGGCGAGAGAGGAGAAGGAAGGCACAATGTCGTGCCGAGTATTTGGTATGAGGAGGAAATATGGCGATGTTCATGAGTCTCTATGTGAAATTCGGGTTCAAGAGAATTTTTGGTCAGTTGGAACACAAACGCATCCTCATCAGTTTTTTGAACGCGGTGTTCGAAGGGGAATACCATGTCGATGATGTGTTGTATAAGGATGCATCGGTAATCACCGGTCCAGAAGAGGAGCAGCGCGTGATTCATGGTATTTTCTGCACATACAAGGACGGAACGCCTTTGATTTTGGAGCTGCAGAATCGGGATATCGTCAAGGCATTGGTGGAGCGTGTTCAGTATTTTCAGTCGCGTGCTATTGTGTCGGAGGAGGAGACATTGGATGGGTGGAAGCATATCCCCTTATTCGTGTACATCCTCGATTTTGTTCGTGATGAGTTCAGAGGGAAGCTCCGTACCGATCTCGGCATGCGGCCTGTCACTGTGACGATGGGCGGTGAAGTGGTGCGTGGGGGGGATGAAGCTTCTCGGGATAAAGAACTGTTCCGCATGACGTTTCTGCAGATGCCGAAATTTGATAAACCTGAGAGCGAATGCAGCACGGATCTCGACAAATGGTTATATATCCTCAAGAATATGGCCTCTCTCGATCGGATACCCTGGGCTGATCAGAATGAAACTTTTGCGGAGCTTGCGCAAGTCGCTCGCTTGGATTCCCTGACACCAGAAGACCGCTGTGCGTATGAGAAAAGCTGCGAGGAACTCAGAGAGGGGATGACGGCTTCCGTAGAGTAGTTTTAAACGTGGGGTTGCAAACATCGTGCTGAGGCAAGGTGCCATATTGGCTTGAACGCTTTAAGCGAAATGATGCGCAGGGGGCTTCGCATCGATAATAATGAGCGGATATGGATTTCTTCTTTACATTAGATAGTTTTAGGCGGCCCTACAGCCGAAGTCCAATGGCCGAGAAGCATGGGATGACAATGCACAGGCTTGAACGCCAAACAGGCAGGAACCAAGTTCGAAATCTTTGTCCAGCGCAGTTTTGGGGCAAATTCCGCTTTAAAAGGAAGGAAAAAATGACACAGGCCGATCTGCATCAATGGATAGAAAACAGCACGGGCAATGAGAGCAATATTTGCCAGATATTTGCAATCAAAGAGGGAAAGCCGGTTTATCAGGATTGCTGGCGCGGGTATAAAACAGACGACGCGGTCCACGTCATGTCCGTCACCAAGGGCGTGATGGCTTTGCTCATTGGTATCGCCGTCGATAAAGGATATATTCAAAACGTCGACCAAAAAGTACTGGATTTTTTCCCGGATTATGTGGTCAGGCGCGGGGAAAAGACAATTTACGATGTCACGCTGGAACATCTGCTGACGATGACCGCGCCTTATAAATATCGTTCAGAACCGTGGAAAAAAGTCTGTACATCTAATGACTGGACAAAGGCGGCGCTCGATTTGCTCGGCGGTCGTTCCGGGTTAACGGGGACGTTCAAATATGCCTCTCTTGGCATACAAATTTTGACGGGCATCATCGAAAAAAGTTCAGGTTTAAATTGTCTTGATTTTGCAAACCGCTATTTATTTAAACCGCTTGATATTCCCGAGCATATTCCTCACGGGGACAGTTCCAAAGAAGACCAGTTGAACTATCTGATGAGCAAAGCGCCTCGTAAAAATGAATGGTACTCCGATCCGCAGGGGCGCGTTACCGCCGGCTGGGGACTGGCCTTGTCAGCCTGTGATCTCGCCAAAATCGGGACACTGGTTTTGAACAGTGGTTTATATCATCAAACCAGAGTCGTTTCAGAACAATGGATTGCACAAATGACCGCGCCACGCCTGCTGTTGGATGAGCGCTTTGGCAATATGGAATATGGCTATTTATGGTACAGACCCTATAAGAATAAACCGATTGTGGCGGCCATTGGCGACGGCGGAAATATCATCTATGTCAATCCCGACAATCAAGTTTCAGTAGGCGTGACCGGCACGTTTAAAGTCAGAATCTATGATCGCGTCGAATTTATCGAGACGCATGTCCTGCCGGTGATAAGGGGCGAATAGTGTTTTGAACGCTCTCATTCCTTTTTGTAAACCGCGACGCTTCTTATCCGAAATGACGAGAAGCTCGCAATATGCGACCAGCTCAATTTAACAGACACTGTCTGGCATTTGGGGTAGGCCAAGTAAGGCAGTCGCATATTTTGAAGGTTAGACCTGGAAACCCCCTTGCCAAACTCTTTGGTCAGGGTTCTCGAAACCTGCTTCAACACTTCTTTCCCGTATTCTGCCCGCACTCTCTGATTTTGCTCATGCTCGACAATCACTCGTCCGATGTTCCAATAGGCGGCGAGCAGTGTCTGATTGACCTACTTGGCCAGATGGCTTCGAGCCTTGTTCATGATAGTACGTATCTCGGTAAGCATTTCTTACTGCACGATGTCTTTTGACTGATTGCTTACGACTGCCACGATAACTCACTCAGCCTGTTTTCAATGACCAGTAATCATTTC
>JAFZFY010000264.1 GCA_017555665.1 Pseudomonadota bacterium
AGCGCCAGACAAGGCGGCTGCCAATACGCATGAAGGTGAGAATGCCGCAGCGCCAGCAGAGCCACCCGTGATCAACACGTGCACGGTCTTTGAAAAAACGGCGAAAGGGTATGTCAGCTTTTGGTCGGAAGTGTATTCGAGTGCGAAAGTTACGCTGCCCGATAGCGGCAAGCCTGCTTACGCAGATCACGATGGAAAACGCATGTATGTGTATGTGCCGGCATTTGACGCGGCATATTGTGATGGCGGGACGCGTTATTGTCACGGTACCGGGCAGAAACCTCTGGCGGCACCGGCGGATCCGAGAGGATACGAGTGTGTGACTGTATCGTGGTTGCCCGTGTCGCAGACGGCATCAAAGCCCAAGGGACGCAAGGGCAAGGATGCCAAGGATGCGGATGCGGCAGCGGCGGCTGTTCAGCCGGCGATGCTCGATTCCGGGATCGATGTCAAAAAGGCGTGGAAGTGCACGGGGGAAAGCTGCGTATGTGGCGGCCAGGCTTGTGGCAAGGGGGCGGTCTGCATTCAGGAGCGATGCTATTGCGGCGCCTATCCGCTTGAAGAGGGCTACACGTGCGAGGATGAT
Source organism: Pseudomonadota bacterium (assembly GCA_017555665.1). Taxonomy (GTDB): domain Bacteria; phylum Myxococcota_A; class Bradymonadia; order UBA4248; family UBA4248; genus UBA4248. The sequence goes on from JAFZFY010000264.1 coordinate 587, forward strand.
ATCGCGCGCTGTGTTCATGACACGTGTCGTTGCGGCAAAACCGAGTGTGAGCGAGGGGAGGCTTGCGACGGAAAGGGATGCCTCTGCGGGAACGATGCGGCGCCGGGCAGGAATTATCTTTGCAAATCGGCCGCCTGGGTGTGCCCGACACACGACGGCTGTAACTGCGGCAACAATCTGTGCTTTGAAAATATGGTCTGTAGCAAAGGCGAATGTCTGTGCGACGGAAAACCGGCTCCGGAAGAGAATTACCGCTGTGAGGAGAGGCCGGAAGGGCTGTCGTGGGTCTGTAATGCAGAAGTGCACTGCCGCTGTTACAATAATTTCATCGCCAAAGGGGATGTATGTCGTCCCATTTCTTGTGGCGAGAACGAAGTGCTGAAAAACGGCGGATGTTTCTGTGGCGACAATGCGGCTTTGGGAAGCCCGTGGCGGTGTGCGGATGCGCATGGCGTGTATGAGAATATCTGTGCATCTACGGAAGGCTGTCTGTGCGGCAAAGAGACGTGTCCTTGGGGCAGTGTCTGCAAGTCTGGCGGCTGCTATGATCGCATTTCTGGCGAAGCTGTGCCGGAGGGCATTCACTACAAGATGACGCTGGGATATGCGCTCTGTATTCAGGAAGACGGCTGTGCCTGCGGCAAAACGTCATGCGCTGAGGAGGAGTATTGCGTCAGCGGAGCATGCTATAAAAATCCGGTGTTTCGTATGATCAACGGGCGGCGTGTGTTTTTTGATATCAGCGAAGTGCGCGAGGTTCGCGATGAATACGATATTGCCAATGATCCGGCACCGATGACCCCGAATTATAACCGTGTCTGGGATGAAGTCCTTGTAAGCGAGAACTTTTGTGGCGGCATCGCGATGCCGGCGGATCCGGCGCTTTATGTCTGCCGATACGAGACCTGGATGTCTGGTGTCTGCGGCAAAGATACCGGGAGCGTCTCTTATCGAGCGCTTGGCTGGCAATGCACGGCAGATACGTGTCCGTGTGGCGCATCGCCTTGTGGCAAGGACGAGTATTGCCTGAACGGTTATTGCATGCCGGCACCTGAGCGTGCCCAATAATCATCGGCTGGCTCGGTGTGATATGTCGGCGGTTCTGAAGCTTCAGGACCGCCTGATTGTTTGAGTGATCGTGTGTCTGCAGATCTGCCGTTTGGGTTGTGTTCGTCTGGATCTAGGACGTGGCAGTTTGCAGCGTGTGGTGCATGTGTGATTTGAGGGCGGCTGTTTGCCTTGGACAGCGCCTGATTTGGGTGGGAAGTAGGATTTGCAAGGGGCTGTTGGTCATGTTTAAGAAATTGAGCGAGAAGGTGTTTTTGAACGAGAAGTGCATGGTGGCGATCATCGTGTTCAATGCCGTGCTGATCTTCTTGCAGGAGAGCGGGATGAATTACTTTGTGATCAACCTGCTTGATGTCCTGTGTACATTGGTTTTCCTGGGAGAGATGATCGCGAAGCATGTAAAGCTCGGTGTGAAGGGGTACTGGACATCGGGCTTGAACGTGATGGATGGCATATTGGTGCTGATCTCGTTGCCATCGGTCGCGACATTCTTTTTCCCGGAATTGTTTGCGAATCTGTCTTTCTTGCTCGTTCTTAGGATCTTCAGGATATTCCGCTTTTTCCGAATGGTGTCGATGTTCAAGAATTTTACGGTCATCGCGCACAACTTTCGGCTTGCGGTGCAGCAGTCGTATGCGATCTTGCTGATATTCTGCATCATTATCGTGACATTCGCGCTGATCGGGTGCTGCCTGTTCCGTGACTATGCGCCGGCATTTTTCGCGACGCCGTTGGACTCGATCTATTCGACGTTCCGGCTGTTTTCGATCGAGGGATGGTATGAGATCCCGGATGCCGTGGCGGCAGGCATGGGAAGCGCGTTTGGCGTGCATGTGGTGCGGCTTTACTTCTGTATATTGCTGTTGATCGGCGGCGTGATCGGGATGTCTTTGATTAACTCGATATTTGTCGATGCGATGGTGAGCGACAAC
>JAFZFY010000265.1 GCA_017555665.1 Pseudomonadota bacterium
AATCGCCTTCAACGCCCTTGCCGACATCCTGGAGATTGACCTTGTGTCCGACAGCGAGTTTTCCGCTTCCTTCGCAGCGCCCGCGACCGGTCATGTACTCGCCGGCTTTCTGGTTAAGGATGGACTGGGCGAGTTTTTCGGCTTCTTCCTGGCTTGCGACAGGCTGGTCGCTGATCTGGATCGTCGTATCAGGGTTGTTGGCGGCAGCGGCATCGCCTGCAGAGGTCTGCCCGCCCATGGCATCGCCATCGATGGTTTCTGCGGTACCGATGATCGGTTCAGCAGTCTTGGGATCATAAGAACGAACGATGACTTTCTTGACAACGCCCATTGTGGACGTGTCAAAGTCGCATCTCTGGAGGATGCATGTATCTGCATCGCCCATTTTGGTGCCATCCCATGTAAGCGTGACACCGCAGTCCTCGGTACGTTTGGGCTTTTTGAATACAAGGCGACGTTCTTCGACCTTGACTTCAAAACCGATACGTTTTGCCCGTTCCATGAGGAATGAGAGATTCGTGACGTTGTTCTGCACGACATAGGGGTTGATGATTCCGGAATCCTCGACATCAGGCTGAAGCCCGCATTCATTTGCGATGATTTCGGCGAGATCTGAGTCTTTGATCTCTTCCCATGAACGGCGTTTGCGGCCACGGGTGAGCGCCTGAAGGCCGTCATAGCCTGTGACGACAAAGACTTTGCGCTGATATTCTTTTCTGACAGTATTGACACCAGTAACGATTCCTTCAAGGAGCTTGTCGGTACCGGTGGCAGCATAACCGAGAGAGATGGAGACAGACATTCCTTCCTTGATCTCATTTTCGAGATCAGAGAACGGAGCTTCGCGGTCATCAAGGACAACTTTGAATGAGCTGGCACCATCAGAAACCAGATCGACATCAATCTCGTTGACCAATTTTTTCAAATTTTCGGTGTTGCCGAAATCGAATGTTCCGATAGTCAGGTTAAAATCAGGTGTTTTAATACGCGACATAACACCCTCCTTTGGGGCATAAATCGTTGAGATTTGTGAACAACCTCTCCAGGCGGGAAACGCGCCTGGAGAGGGTTGGCATATTTACGGAGAGGGGGGATTACTTGCCTACACCGTGGTTATACTGCCAGTCATCATCCTTTTTCTTCTTCTTGTTGGAATTGTTATTGACGTTGGTATTGCTGTTGTGATTGCTGTTGTTATTGACGTTTGTGTTGTTGTTTGTGTTGTTATTGATGTTCGTGTTGCTATTGTTGTTGGTGTTCGTGTTGATGTTGGTGTTGCTGTTGCTGACCTCAACATTGACATTCACATTGTTGCTGATGGAGGTCGAGCTGCTATCCCAGCGTTCATCACCAGCACCGCTCTGGCCGCTGCTGCTGAGCGTGACCGACGAAGGCCATGTGCTTTTGTCTTCAATTTTGCCGCCAGATTTTTCAATCTCTTCTCTCATGCCCGGGATATTTTCGGCCTGCTGCGGTGTCATATTGCTGAGATCATAGGTGCGATATGAGCCGTTGCTATCCTTTGATTCGGTGCCGACAACATCAGCCTGCTTGAGGTTGACGGTGACAGATGCACGGCAAGGCGTGCCGTTGCTGAGGAACATGGTATACTTGGGCGCGACCTGCTCAACGACGCACAGGAAATCCTTGGAGCCGATGGGGGAACCGGCACCCCAGACCAGCTTGACCTGAGGCGGACGTTTTTCTTTGCCATTGACGGCCTGGATTTCACAGAGGTGAATGAGCTGATTGACGACACCACGGACGTCACCCTTCTGCTCATAGTAGTCAAAGAAGAGCTCTATGCTGAGGGTGATGGCCTTGCCTGCAGTGAAGTAGATTGCAGGGTAATCGGTACCGCAACCGACGCTGTCATCTGTCCACCCGACGGATTTGGTGAAGCTCAGTTCCTTGGGGTTGTACATTGTTGAAATCGGGGCACCGCCGCCTTCAACGGGGATGATTGTCAATTTAGCCATTGCAGTGTTGTCTGTACTCATTATTCTGACCTCCTACGCTGATGTTCTTCGTTGAGACTCTCTTCGATTTTGTGGAAAACTTCTTCTGCGATGAACTGCAGATCTTCATCTGCAATTGAAGAATTGTCAAATTCTGCGCTGCCGGCCGAACTTGCATTGGCGGATGCGCCTGGGGTGTTTGCGCCTTCTGCACCGCCGCTGAAGAGCGGGGCTGAGTTGGCCTGCTGCTGGATCAGGTTCGGACTGACGTACTGCTTGTTGGAGAAACGCTGCACACCCTGAATCGGAGTCGCTCCAATCTTGGCGAGTGCATCGCGCAGCTCGCGGGCTTCGACCATACGGGTTGCCGGAGTATTCTTCTGGCGCCATTTGGGGAGTCCCTTGTTTCCAAGCGAGCCTTCAGTGGGCATTGCTTCGAGGAGCACACGAACCGTGTCATCTGTTGAGAAGACGCCGACGTTCCGTTCGCTGACATTCTCGACATAGTCGAGGAGATTGTCAATCCTGCTAAGAAGCTGCGGTTGTTCATTGACCTGCGAGACCTGCTGCATAGTGCCAGGCCGCGTCGCTGATGTGGCGCGAAGTTCGTTGGATACCCACGCGAGGTTATCTGTCTCGATACCAGCCGTGGTTTCAATCGGCATTGTCTTTGCGACAAGGTCATTGGAGAATGCGACTTCTTGCTGAGCGGCGTTGCTGTTCTGCTGAGCTGTTGCTTTGGATGCGGCTTTGGGAGCTACGAATTCGGGGGTGATGCCGAGTACGTTGGCAAAACTCTGAGTGCTGAATCCGATTTCGCTGTGAGCGCTCAGCTTGCCTGCACGCGCGATGGAATCCACATAGGCTTGGCGCAGCGATTTAAGCGTGCGCTGGCTGCCGTGTTCGCCAAGGAGCGATGCATATCCTGAGAACAGGATATTGTCAGCGTTGACGAGCGAAGGTGCAGAAATCGAAGCAGACGAAATGGCAGGTTTGGCAACCATCTGAACGAATGCACTGGATGTCATGTCGAAATCGACACCGCCAACCGTGAGCCTGAAGCGATCTGACGTGGCTTGAGGCGCGTTGTCCACAAACGATGCGCCGAGCTTGGAAAGAATCGCACGGACTGCATTGCGGCCCTGGGACTCAGACTGGAGCATGCCTGTATTCATACCTGCGCTGACGGGCACAAAGCTGTCAACACCGGATACGGCGTTGCGTTCGCTGGCACGCTGGATATTGAGGGATGCCGCCATGACGCGCGTCGGTTCGTCGCTGCGGATGGAGGCTGGCATATATGACATGCCTGTATTCTGGCGGAGCGCAAACGAATTGCGTGCCATATCCTGCGGGGCGACGTTCATCGAAACTTTGACACGATCACCTTCATCCGTCGTCTGATAGGATGACATGACCGCAGTTCTGCTGCCTTCGGCTGCGAGTTTCTGAATCGAATTTGCAAGTGCGCTAAAGCCGTCGGTACGGCCGTTTGCGATATCGGCTGCATGGATCTCGAATGATTTGCGCGAGCCGAGCATCGAGGAGAGGTCAGCGCCTGCAGATGCAGGATAGTGAGCCTTCTGTTCCGGCGAAACGGTCTTGAGCCATTCGAGTGAGGATGGCACGAGCTCGTCATAACCGACCAGGGTCTCTGTGCTGCTGAGCTGCTGGAGAACCGTGTTCTTCTGTTCAGAGGTTGCAAGCATGCCAGAATCTGCCGGCCTGATAATGGAAAGCATCTTTTCAATGCGGCTTTCAGGCTGGACGATGGCGTCTGTCTGGGTGATGCTCCGGGCACTGTTCCGCACTCTTGCATAGGATGCGAGCGAATTGCCAAGCGTGGTCAGGTAGCTGTTATTGACACGGATATCATCCATGCGGACGGCATTGCCGCTCTGCGTAGCTTTTCTGAGCTCGGCGGAGAGCTTGAGCGCGCTTTCAACAACAGACATCTGTTTCTGGATGGCACCGAGCTGAGCCTGGCGCTGTTCCATGATTGCTGTGGCGGCTTCAATGGATTGCTTCTTGTCTTCCGATACTGCCGGCAGGATCGCTCTGATCTGTTCGGCTGTAAGATCGCCTTCGCTGACAAGCTTGAGACTTGCCTTGGAGATTGATGCATTTGCGATGTCCTGAGCGCTGAGTGCAGCCTTGAGTTCGGCATTCGCTTTCGCCTGGGCAGCCCGGATCTCGTTTTGCAGTTTCTCCTGAATGGCGCGGATATTTCCAGATGACTGGACGTGATCCGTTTCAGGCGAACGCTCGCTTACGGAGACATACGTGCCCTCGGTTGCCAGGTCGTCATACCCGTAGGTGGTTGCGGTCGCAGCTGCGTTCTGGGCAAATTCATCAAGGCGGTTGCATATCGACTCAATCACAGATGCCGCCTGCGGCTGGGTGGCAAATCTGCTTGATGCGGCGTTGCCCGTGGAAAGCATCTGGCGGATATCTGTAACGAATGATTCGATACCTGTGGAGGTCGCGCCGGATTTGACAAAATCTTGCACAAGCCTGCTGATGGATGATTCGATGCGTGATGCCATGCTGCCAAGGATTCGGCTGCTTTCGGCTGGGGCTGCAAAACTGATCGTTCTGCGAACGCTTTCCGGCACATTCTTCGTGATTTCCGATACTGCTGTGTCGGAAATGATGCCGGCAGCTTTGAGGGATTTGGCATCTTCAAGAATCTCTTTGAGGATCACTCTCGCGCTGTCATCAGACATCGCCGGAAGCTGCGAGAACTTCTCTGCGGTCTGAATCCAGCGTGATGCGGCCTCTGATGATCCATTCTTTGAAACATGTTCAGAAACGATCGTGCTGAGTTCCGTGATGCGATCTCTGAGGGATTCGAAACTCTGTTTGATCGCAACTGGGCTGAACTCTGCATTCTGGCCGATATTCTGAATTTGAGTCGCGGCATAGCGCTTGGTCTGCGATTCCGAAGGAACAGCTTTGAGAATGCTGTTGACGAAACTCGCGGGGACGATGCCGGCTTCTTTAAGAGAGGTCGCGCTTTCCACGATATCGCGGAGAAGGATCCGGTCAACATCATCCGACATGCCCTGCAGTCTTGTAAACCTGTCTGCTGCACGGCTCCATCTGAGCGTCGCGGCGGACTCGCCATCCGTGAACACGCGCGAGGATACGGCGCTGTTGAAATCTGCAAGATGTGCAGTCAGGGATGCCAGTGTGCTCTTGATGATATCATGGGATATCGCGCTGTCGATGCTGATCGCGCGCGGTGACACCAGCGAGCTTTCCGAATTCATGCCTGCTTTGCTCATGGATTCGAGTCTGCCGAGAACCGCTGTCGTGTCGTGGGCGATCTCATCCATAAGAACGCGGCGTGTATATGCACTGCCCGCTTTGCGGAATTCCTGTGCCTGCTCGTGCGACACGGCGCCGAGTTTCTCCAGTCTGTCCAGCGCGCCGAACATTTCGCGGACGGCTGACATCTCGACATGCGACTGCGTGCTGATCGCGCGCACGGCTTCCGACCACTTCTGGGCAAGTGCCGTGGCTTCGGCCGAAACTGCCGACGACTGGCCGAGGAATGAACCGACCTGCGCGGCTTTGTCTGCCATGTGCGACGCAAAGTTCTGGCGGCTTGAACGGGCAAAAATCTTCTCTAATGATGATGTCTCGCCCGCGATCTTCGCTGAAAATCCAGTCTTTGCTTCGTTGAGCGCTTTGGCCATCTTTTCGGCAAGCGCATAGGCATGTTGGCTGCTCGCGTTCTCCGGTTTGATGCCGAGCTCCTGAACGAGCTGGCGCTTGACCTGCTGCGGCATCGATTGAAGCATGGCGGGGGTCACGCCTGACTTCTTGAGCGCTGCAATCTGCGTCCTGATGGCTTCCGGCGTCGTGCGCACCGAAGTCCTCGTTGTCGCATTTGTCTTGCGGCCCTTGGCGGTGGCGGTGGAAACGCTCTCCTCTTCTTCGTCTTCATCGAAAAGCATCAGAAGGGCTGCATCCAGCCAGTACTGCCAGTCTCCGAGGTCGGTCGCGCTTTTGGGGCCGTTAAGCCCGGACATGCCAGAATAAATATGCTCTGCGAGCGTTGTCGCCTGCGTGCCTAATCGCTCGCTGTCGATCTTGGGCATCACGCTTGATACGCCGCCAAGAAGGCGAGCGGCAAATGCGTCTGCCCGGTCTATTACTTCAAACGACTGTTCCGGGACGTCATCCATCGATTCAAGTCCAATGGATGCGAGCGTCACTCTGCGGAACAGACTTCCGATCGTTCCGTCTTCTATTATTAGATGCCTATCGTTTGACATCGCTCTTCTCCACCTGTTGTGCCCGTTGCCGGAGCTTTGCAGTGTACAGCCGCTCACGCGACTGTGACATCTTCCAACTTATGCGGCCTGATATCGGATCAGGCTCTCGAGACAGTCAAACCTTCGTGGGCGAGTTCCAGGGTCTCCGTGGCTATGGCATCCTGGCTGACATTGAGTGCTGGACCGTCCCATTTGACCGGAATGGCGTTTTTGAATTTGATGACCTGGACGGGCTTGTGTTTGCCGTCTCTGTCGACTGCGTCGCCGTAAATCGTGATCGTGCCGTTCATGCGGCTTCCTGTCCCGCCGTTGATGAAACCGTCGATCCATTTGAAAAGACCAACATCGCAAAGACCGCGCTTCAGCGTGATGTTCGAATAGGACGCATTGTTGATGAGTTTGTGCGTCGTGTGGTTCGCGCCGCCCTCTACAAGATCAGTGACGTTGAGCTGCGCAGAAATGCCGCTCACTTCCTGGAAACAGCCGTGGTTTGTTCCGCCGTCGCCGCCGGCCGAAAGTTCCACTTTAAATCCAAATGATCCAAAAGGTGTTTTGCTCATTTTCTCCTCCAGACTGTTGCATTGATAATAGAGCCCTCTTGACTCTGGTCTTACCGTACCGTGCAATCTGTAATCCAGATTGCTAACTTTTTGATTCCGCCTGCACACCCTTGTTTCCTGCGGTTCTCGCCGCATCCAAATGCCTGCGGCTGGATGGCCGCCTGGGCGGGTCTGTCACAGGGGTGTTTTGTCCTCATTCAAAAATGGCGATTATAGCCCCAGGTGTGCCATAATCGCCCATCTCTGCGTGCCGCGTCTTGCGGCCTAGATGTCGACCTTATACGCCGACTGCCTGCTCTTCAAGCTTGTGCTCGAAACTGATCACAAGATACTCGAGCGGCTTGCCTAAAGCGATGCCCACATCAATCTTGAGCATGCCCTGCTCGCCTTCCTCGTCGGCATTGTTGCTCTCATCGCAGGTGACAAAGAATGCGTCATCCTGCTCCTGGCCCGGAAAATAGCCTGCTGCCCACAGCTTCCCGAGAAATGTGACAAGCATGTCACGCACGTGCTCGCGAAGCTCGCGCCCGTTGACTTCAAACACCACCCACTGCGTGTTCTCATATATCGCGCGGCGCACTGCGTTGAACACGCGCCTGCTCATGAGATAGCGCCAGTCCTGACTGTTCGTCAGCGATTTCACGCCCCACGCTCGGATGCCGCGCTGCGGGCAGACGCGAAGGCAGTTCACGCCTTTGTCGTTCAGCTCGGTCAGCTGGCCTTCGTTCAGGTTGACATGAAGGCCCGCGATCCCCTCCATCGGGATGTTCGCGGGGGCGCGGAACACGCCTTCCGTCTTGTCGCACTTCGCGTACACGCCTGCCATGAATCCGCACGGGGGCGCAGGCTTCTTGATGTTGAGCTTCTCGTCATAGATCGTGACCCACGGGTAGTAGATCGCGCCAAACGATGACTCGAATTTTGTCCTGTAGTCGTAGACCTGCTCGAATTTCAGGTCACGCGGCATGTCCAGGATCGCGAATCGGTCCCCCATCCGCTCGCAATGATTGATGATCGCCTGCTGTATGCCGATCATATCATGCATGCCGTGGAATGCTGGGCAGTTGTCAAGGCAGTACTGGAGGTCCGGAATGCAGATCAGGTCGATCTCTTCGTTCGACTCCAGCGCGCCAAGGCCGTAGCGGCCGCCGGGACCGCTGTTGTACCCGATCACGTCGTCAGGCGTGATACCTTCAAGGCCGTCACGTCCGCCGCGCATCGGGATCTCCGCCGTCGGCTCCGGGTAGTGCTCGTATTCGCCTGACGACAGGATGTTCACACGGATCAGTTCCGACTTCTGCGCGATGACCTGCGACACGTTCCGCGTTGCCCATTTCCCCAGAGAGAGGTTCGTGAATTTCTCCACGCGGTTGTGCTCCTTCACCGTCAGGTTGAAGTCGACGCTGTCGAGATACGTCGGCGCTGCCGACCGGAATCCGCAGTCCAGAGGCTCGCGCCAGTAGACCTCGTTCCCGCGTACCCGCTCTACGGTCACGAACCGCTCCTGCGTCCCGTCGGATAGGCGGAGAAGCATCCCGCGCTCGATCCCTCGGACCGACTGAACGTGCATCATCCGAGAGCCTTCCACGATATCGAGCGTGATGAACGAATGCACACGCGGCTGCTCCGGGTAACTGATCTGTATGCTCAGATGATTCCCCCAGCTGCCTTCGCTGGATGCCAGAACTTCAAGGGTCGGATATCCTGATCGGTCTAACAATTCATAACGCGCCGCGCGGGCAAGCTCCGTCTTGCCGTTGCGGAATACATGCGCGATACGAATGACATGACATTTCGAGCCGCCGTTCAAAAAGAAACCGCGTACGCTGTCATATAGATAGCTCCCTCTGACGGGTTCGCCAAAGAAACGGAGAAACTGTTGGACATTCTGAATCACGACCGGTTCATTCAAAGGACCCCGAGTCGCAACGCCTAGAAACGCTGGAATCCCCGTCTCTCCTAAGGATACGTCTCGCTCGATCTTCGGATTGTCCTGAAAATATACACCGGGCAGTCTATTCTTTGCCATGTCAGACCTCTAACTGTTGATGCCGGCAGACAGCCTGCCGGCATGGCTTGTGGTGCAGCCGAAACACAATCTTAGCCGCCGCGGCTTTCGTTGATCTCTTTGTTGATCTCCGAAATCTCACGGATCCATACCTGGCGCTCTTTGTGCTCCATATTAAGGATATCGTCTATCGCCCAGTGGAAGTGGTATGCGATATACGCTACCTCCTGATACAGCTTATCCAGGGGGTAGCTTAATACCCCCCCAGGCCTGTCCCCATGTCCACTTCGAATTCATGCTTGCATGCCGGGCATGTTACTTTGATGGCTGCACTGCCTTCCTCATTGATCTTGCGGTAAAATTCCTGAAGATACGCAAGGTCCGAGCTGAAAAGCTCTTCAATGATGTTCGGCGTGATCATGCGAAGCGATCCCAGTTTGACGATGACGCGGCTGAGAAGAATGATGACCAGATACGCGCGGTTCGCCTGAACGCGGTAATCCTGAAGCGGTGCAATCTCATCCTTCGCCGTCGCGAGTTTCATCACGCCTTCACGGTGAAGGTTCCCGTCCTTGTCAACATAACCTTTTGGAAGCGTAAACTGGAATTCAGTCTGAAATGCCATAGTCTTTTCCTCTCAAAGTCGTCTGCTGTGCAGATTATTCGTCAATAAATGGGCTTGCGCCCGTGAGACACACCCTTAACTTTATAACGACTTGGCTCGGTTGTCCACAAATCATCACTCTAAATGTGCGATTGCTTCCCATTCGCCCATCTCTTCTCCATGACCGCTCGCCTGATACTCCGGCAGTTGCCCTTTTTTACGAATTCTTTTGACAACTGCTCGCCCAATGACCATAAATGTTTTCCCGTTCTTGCAGGTTTGGAGCGGGCTATATCTCTGGCGCATGTCTGCGCCTAAAGGTGCTGTGATGGAACTGGAAGAATTAAAACGTTTGGCTGTCTCCATGCTTGATAAGGCCTATTGCCCTTATTCGCACTTCCCCGTCGGTGCTGCACTTGAGTGCGCCGATGGGTCGGTCTACACCGGTTGCAATATCGAAAATGCATCCTATCCGGTTGGCACTTGCGCCGAACGGACCGCTGTCTCCAACGCAGTCGCCGATGGCAAAAAACATTTCGTCCGCATCGTCATTGCTGCAAAAACCGAACGCCCATGCGTCCCTTGCGGCATGTGCCGCCAGTTCATGCACGAATTCTCGCCCGATATGGAAGTCATCTGCCTGAGCCAGTCTGGCGAGGAAAAACGATTCACGCTTCGCGAGCTCTTGCCACATGGGTTTGACGGAAGCAGCCTCGACTGCTGCCGCTGAAATTTGCTCATATTTTGAGACGGGGGAAGCCTCCCCCGCGCGGCTTTTTGCTGCGCAAATACGCCGCTGCCCCCTCACAGGGGGATGCCCCCTGCGCGGCTATTGGCGTTGCCAATACGCCGCTACCCCCTCGCGCATCCTTTCGGTCCGCCAGATTGCTGGGATGGCTTACAAACTCGGGGGCTTGCGCATATTTTTAAGCGATGTCCTGAAAGCGTGGATATAAAATGTGGCATCTCAAAACAGGGGGATGGCATATCAATCGCCCAGAATGGGCGACTGCGTACAGCCGCCGTATGCCATAGGCATAGGCGGCTGAGGCGGCCGTATTGCCCGCAGGGCAATAGGACGGCTCGGCGGAGCGCAAGCGAACCCCAAAAACTCTCCAAATCAGCGAGTGTGCTGCGTCAGCGGCGGATGAGGTCTGAAAAGACAAAAAAAAAGCGCCGTTTCGTTTCCGAAACAGCGCTTTACAGGGGTGGAAGGATTCGAACCCTCGGCCCACGGCTTTGGAGGCCGTTGCTCTACCAACTGAGCTACGCCCCTATCCACACGGCTCTCACCGCTTGAACGTTTGTATCTATGCCATAATAGAGTTTGTCTGGCAACTGATATTTTGACTTTTTGTTACCATGGCTTCGGATTTTTCGATTTCGCTGGGTCACGGATGGCTTCCCGCACTCTCCGATCAAGCGCTTTAGATTGCGCGCTTTCGCGTTCCGTCGCCTTGTTCCTGCCGGACAGATAGGCATCAAATGCCTGATAATAAGCGTTGATTTCTTCTTGGCTTCGCGTCTTCAGGCCTTCTCCTGGTGCGCGAAGTCCAATAGCTTCTTCAATGTCGAAAAGCTGATGTTTGCCCGGATGGCTGACCGCATACGCAAGCACCCTGCAGCACATGCGTGCGTCATAGTCTAGCCCTGTCACGGCATGCGCGCTCCTGCCTTTGGCGAATTCCCCAAAAGCGACGTAAATGTTGAAGCCGCTGAAAATAGAGCTCAGGCGTTGGCCATTCCCGCTAAAAATTTTGATACATGTGCACATCGCCGTCACATGCACAGACTTGATTGTACAGTGGCCGTCTCGTTCTGCGCCGAGGGTATAGGTCTGGCCGGCATAAACGAACTCGTAGTGGGTGTCTCGACTGCCGGCCCTGGGGTCGGTCTCGACTTCCCAGAAATACATGCCGTACTGCTTGTCCTCATATATGGTTTTGGTGATCGGGGCTTTGGCTGGTCTTGCCCCCATGTCTGTCACGGCCTGTTTCTTTGCTTTTTCTTCAGCCTGTCTCCTTTCGGCATCCGCTGTCCTTTTATAGAACTGCAGAAGCCAGACCCTCATGTCGTAAGAGAATTGTCTGAATGCATGGTGGTCATACCTTTTGTAATAATGATTGATCTCTTCTTGGGTTCGAGTTTTCAGGCCTTTCCCCGGCGTGCGTAGGCCGATGGCTTCCTCGATCTCAAAGAGAAGATATTCGCCAGGATGTGCGGCAACATATTCGAGCACACGGCCGCACATCTCTGCGTCATAGTCAAGCTCCGTCACGGAATGCTCGGTTTCCCCCTTCGCAAAGTGGTTGAGCGCACGATATATATTGAATGCGCAGAATATCAGGCTTTTGTTGTTGCCCGATTGGTCATGCAGCCTGATGCATGTTTCTGCGTCCCCCGCAATGAGCTTCTGTGTGCAATACTTGTCGCGTTCAGGCCCAACGACATAGCGCTTTCTGTCAAATTGAACGACTCGGAGGACTGTGCAGCCGGGCCTTTCATGCTCTATGGGATCATTGGGGATAGTCCAGAAATAGAAGGTGTACTTACCGGCTTCGCATATCTTTTCATATATATCATTCATGGCTTTTCGCGCTCCATTTGGCATGCAATACCTGCTGACAACTGTTTTCATAGAAGCGTGTTTCTTTCATACCGACATCACAAGATTGCTGGAGATGCCCATTGATGCGCTATATTTTCACTTCTGGAATCTAAAGCAAGGCATGGGCTGGATACCTAAAGCGAATTACATCGAGTAACAATGTTTGCAAAGATGACCAATATCCAGAAAAACAGACAAAATCCAGCACCAGCATCGTCTCTATCGTCTTCCCATGGCAGCTTTGATGACATCTCACCATCTCCTAGACAACGCGAACCACTTCGCGAGAAAAGAATGGCATATTATACGGCAGGCGCTCGAAAAATGCTTGATTTTTCTGCATCAGACGCACGCCGTGCACACCGATAGCGGGCGGCGCGCAAAAAGGCCGCGCGTATTTCGCAGAAATAGCGCGGCGTAAAAGCGCGGCGTATGCAATGCATAGCCGCGCCTCATGTAACGCGCCCCACGTAGAGACGTGTCGTGACACGTCTCTTGCGCATCGTGACGCGTCGCCCGGATGTCGTGACACGTCGCCTGGATGTCGTGATGCGTCGCCCGGATGTCGTGACGCGTCGCCCGGATGTCGTGACGCGTCGCCCGGATGTCGTGACGCGTCGCCCGGATGTCGTGATGCGTCGCCCGGATGTCGTGACACGTC
>JAFZFY010000266.1 GCA_017555665.1 Pseudomonadota bacterium
GCATCCTCCTTCAAGGCAAACCCATCAGATTTTCGCAATGAAGCAAGGCTACGTCAATTGAAATGATCCACATTACCTTAGAAAAAAGTGGCGTTTTGTCCCAAAACGCCACTTATTTCACAGTCTCCGTGACACGTCTCGCGCGTGGCGTATCGGCAAAGCCGATAGCCGCGCACCAAGTGTTCAGCAGAAAAGCCAAGCATAAAGGCCCGCACCGATAAGGCACGGGATAAGACCGATTAGCATGCCCCAAAGCGACTGTATAAAATGATAGCGCTTCTGATGATAGGCGGCATCCATGTGCTCGGTGCCGGGAAGACGCACGGCTTTGAGATTGGCGAAGAGCACCCAGTCCAGGAAAAGGCAGTCATACCAATCGATAAACAGCCAGATGCCATAGCTGAGGGCAAGTGCCGACAAGAAACTGTAGGCACCCGCAAGTTTCATCAGGGCAAGCAGCAACACCAACGCAAAGAGCACAGCGCAACTTTTCTTGATGAGCACAGTCTTTGAAAAAAACTCTGACGGCACGCGCTCATGAGTCTTGAAATATTCTTCTTGAATATCTTTCGGATAATCATGAATCCACCAGACCGGGTTTCTAATAAGCGGAATCAAGATCATCGCAGTAAATGCAAGCGTCATCACGACCGTTTCAATGATAATAATCGTCAAACTCATCGCCGCACTCCATCAAATTTATATATATATTCGAACGACCGACCTTACCCCACGTTCTTGTTCAAGCGCACACACGGCATGCGTGTTCCTTACCGCATACCCAAACGATGATCGGCCCGAAGCACAAGAAAGGTGCCCCAGGCCGATACATCATCCATTAACCCATCGGGAACCCGACATTATTGGGCAGGCCCGGGGTATAGAGGTTTTTAACACCAGATTCGATGGTTTTGACCGACGAATGCGGAACCATCGCTTCGTCATTCGTGCTGTTGCCTTCAGCCTCGGCACGGCCTGCAGCGGTCCCTTTTTCGGTCTCGGGCACTTTTGCAGAATGGATGACCGCGCCATCTGCACGTTTCACAAGCTTGACATCGCCTGAAATGGCGCTGATCGCAGCGTCGATGTTATCCGAGGCCAGCGTTTTGGCATCTATGTCAAGCGCCGTCAGTTTTTGACCAGAAGGATGAATGATAAGGTAGCTCTGGGCAGGGATGCAGCCCTTTGCGTGCACTTCATTTCCGGCGAATGTCAGCGAGAGGTTGTAAAGCTGCAGTGTTCTGTCGGTCTTGTTATAGAGCTCGATATATTTCATCTGCTTATTATTAGAGTGCTGCATCCTGGCATTCGTATCCGGATTCGAGAACACCTCGTTGATGATGATCTCGCCGGCTTCGGCCTTATCCGGGCAGCTGATGCTCTTGCAGACATGATCGACGCAGTTGTATGATTCGCAGTCGTTATCCGAATTGCAGCTTTTATCCACGGCGCAGCTGGCACCGCATCGGCCGCCGCAGTCCATATCGGATTCATCGCCATTCCGGATGCCGTCGCTGCACGACGTACACACATCGGCATCACAGAAACCGCTGGCACAATCCTCTTTGGAATTGCATTTTGCCGTGTCCGCGCACTTGCCGCATGCGCCGCCGCAGTCGACATCAGACTCATTGCCGTTGCGCACGCCGTCGGTGCAGGAAATGCAGACGCCGTCGCACATACCGCTGGCACAGTCGCTGCCCGAATTGCAGACCTTGCCCTCTGCGCAGAGCGCGCACGAACCGCCACAGTCGACATCCGACTCATCCCCGTTGCGCGCGCCATCAGAGCAGGAAATGCAGACGCCGTCGCACATACCGCTGGCACAATCGCTGCCCGAATTGCAGACCTTGCCCTCCGCGCAGAGCGCGCACGAACCGCCGCAGTCGACATCAGACTCATCGCCGGAGCGCACGCCGTCCTTGCACAGATCGACTTCGCCCTGGCAACTGCCGTCTTTGCAGGGATCGACCTGGCAGCTGCCGTCTGCGCAAGGATCGACTGCGGCTTTGCAGATGCCGCCTTCGCAGCGACTGCTCATGCAATCCGAGTCTGCACGGCAGTGCATACTTTCCGCGCACTTGTAACATGAGCCGCCGCAGTCGACATCCGACTCATCCCCGTTTTTCTTTTGGTCGGAACAGGATGCGATTTCACTGCTGACCGTCTTTTGCGTGCAGACATGATACCTGCAGATGTAACCATCCTGACAGTCCGCATCACGCTCACAGTAATTCTCCACTGCGCGACAGACACCGTTCACGCAATTCTGCCCATTGCCACAGTCGGCCGAGGTGACGCATCCCCCCGGCTTGCTGTCCAGGGTCAAGGAACTCTCATCATAGCCCTGCACGGCTATGATCGTATCACCATTACCACAGCCGTACATGCAGCAAAGCGATACGGCAGCCAAACTCATGAGCCTATTGATCTTGTTCATAATGAACCTCCCGGAATCAGATTGAATTTCCCAGCTTTCAGCGAGTCGTATCGATCAGGTCTACGGATTCTTGCTCAGCCATGCATCGCGCATCTTCTTGCCTTTGCCTTCTGGATCCATAAATGTATCGCGTCCGCTGTTGTTGCCCGGAAATGCTCCAGTCGATCGATAGTACGAATACATCGAAGTGCGGGTCGTATCTTCACTCTTGCCAATGCGTTTTGCCTGTTCAGTCACAAACGACTGCGGGAAATAGACATCAAACATATGTTTGCCGTGAACTGCACCATTCGCCATTTTGCCATAGCAGCGCGCGGCATAATTGCCTGAAAGGTGACCGGCCGTGGTGTGACCGAAAACGGTGGCATCCGCCCCCATCTCTTCCGACAGAAGCTGCGCGAATGAGCCTTTCCCGCCCGTGAACGGATCCTGCTCCTTGATCACATTGCCCGTGTATCGCTCATACCAGTTTTCTTTCGTGTTCTTGTTTCGAGCCGTACTGCATGCATAGAGCTGGACGCGAAGCGACTGACGGTTCAGAAATCCGAAAACCGTCGAACCGAAGTCCGAAATGTCGCTGCTGTTGAAATAACCGCCCCCGAAATTCAGGCCTGTCGTAAAACCGTGGGTCATCACGGTAAGATTCTTGATCTGCGAACACTTGCTGTCATCATAGCCCGAACGCGGATTGTCCGCGAGACATTTGACGACCGCACGCCCCGTCTCAAGAATGCCGCTCTTGAATTCCGAATAGTTCTTCACTTTTCTGTAAATATCTTTTTTGAGCGCGCCGCTCGAAACATTGAGCGTATGATATTCTTTCGAAAAACTGTTCGCCTGGCTGTGAAATTCTGCGGCCTGGTCCGAGCCGTTATAGGCGAAGATAATATTGTATCCATCGGGATAATTGTCGCGAATAAAGTTCGCAATATCCGCAGAACAGCTTGCCGATGAACTGGATGATGCAAAATCCGTATCCGGACGATAAATCCATCCTTCGGCATCGCCGTATTTGATCTTGAGCCAACCGGCCTGCTCTTTTACGACGCTCACTTTTTTGCCATAGCGCAAGCCGCCCATGCGATCATACCACACGCCGGGACCGGTACGGACAGAGATGGCGCCCTTGGTGATCGTGGCGCTCGATAGCGCGAGCTGTGCCTCGGAAAACTCATCCTCCGAGAACATCCAGTCTTCTTCGTCACTACATGAATTCAGGGCTAATCCCATGAACAGTGCCACGCCTAACGCGGCGGTTTCAAACCATCGAAATTGTTTCATCAGACCTCCTGAGCATAGCAATTGCACCATCCCCCCAGTCGCAATCTACCCCCTAATCCGTTGATTATCAAGCAGATACATCTGTTTTCGCATGAGCCCGCTTCGTCTATGCGCCTGCGGCGCATACGACTCGCTTTCGGCCTATCGGCTGCGCCGATACGGCCTCTGGCCGCCCGCTATGTGCTCGACCTGCGCCCTCCGCGCATACGTTTATTTATATATTATTGTGCACATTTCAAATATCCCCAACATACATTTTATTATCTCCATCACTATTCACATTACAAATCTTCTTGTAATCAAGGATTTAGCTTTATAATTTCCAATCCATCAAGCTTATAAAAACCAGTATCTGCTGTAATCAGTGATGCGTTATATGTCATTGCTGTTGCGGCAACAATTGCATCTGGCAATTTAATTTTAAAGTTCCGTCTCAGTAATATAGTTCGTTCACAAATATCAAAATTAACACCAAGAATATCACACTCCTTGAGATATTCCCTAATCATTGCATCTTCATCATCTGTAATACGCGGAAACGAAAGCAATTCCATCTTGGTAATCAGCGAGATAGACAATTTCTTTTGGAAGAAAGGCTTCATACACTCTTTACCCAAAAGCAAATATATAATAGCATTTGTATCAGCTACATATTCAATCCCACTCATCGCGCACCTCTTTCTGAAATGCCAACCCATCCGGAAGGCTTTTCAGACATCCGAAAAAACGGCCTACATCCGAATTTGGCGCATCGTCAACCATCTCAGCAGTCCCAGCAGAAGTCTCTCGGGGTTCTACGCCATCATGTTTTCCAGTAATCATTTCGAGCATTTGAATCACGACATCGAGTCTGTCCAGAGGCAATTCATCAATCAACCGATATGCTAGCTGTCTTTGTAATGTACCGTCCATCATGGTTTATCCCTCCTTTTCAAATCTACTCGCGCGGCTTATCCGCCGCATATCCGCGCCACATCACGCGCTGATTCGCCCCATGCGCGCAAGCACACGCTCGCCATACACGCAGAGCCCTTCGAGCGTCAGATCGGGCACCCAGAGGTTGTAATTGATATGCGGCTCAATATAACGCGCATTGCCGCCAGTCAGGATCGTCTTGGGGCAATAGGACACGCGCGCGCATATCTCGCGGACGATGCGCTCAATGCCGCCGGCCGCCGCATAAATCGTCCCCGCATTGATCGCCGAAATCGTATCCTGCGACAAGGCATCCGCATCCGGATCAAGCGCAACCGACGGAAGGTGCGGGATGCGCTGCACAAGCGCATCGGCCATTGTCTCCACACCGGCCAATATCGGACCGCCATAAAACGCGCCCGACGGCGATATGACATCAAAATGCGTCGCTGTACCGCAGTCGATCACGATCGCGCCCGTCACCGAATAGATGCTCGCCGCAAGCGCGTTCGCCACGCGATCCTGCCCGAGGCGTTCAGGATGCGCATAATGGATTTCAAGACCAGACTGCGCCGCGCTCACCTCGAACACTGGACATTTCAACTGCCGCCTCAAAAGACCGGCAAAAAATGACGCACGTGCCGAAACGCACGAAATCACACAGGCATCACACGGCTCCACCACCAGAGCCTCCGTGCCCGAACACACCGCATCCGTCGACAGATCACGCCGCCATAACAAACGGCAGGCGTTGAAAAGCCCAAGCGTCGAACGCGTGTTTCCTATGTCTGCGACCAATATCTGCATTTCATCTCCCACATGCGCCTACACAAGAGCGCCACGCCCGCTTCAATAACCATCTTTTCCATGAAATGCAATCGCTACTCTGCCGAAAGATGCAAAGAAATCGTCTGCGCCTCTGACGCATCGAACCTCACAGACAACCTGCCGCGCAAGGATGCACCGCCCCCCCCCGTCCGCGCCTCAATATCATAGGACTGACATGGCGCCACCACACGCACGAGCGATGCCGAGGACGCGATACGGCGACCATCCAGATAGATATCCGCCACCTGATACGGCGCAGGATCCCCAGGCACATACGATTCCTCAATGCGGACTGTCGCCTCACAAAACTCCCCGCGGATCACGCCCTCACCGAATTTGCCTCGATACGGCACCGCGACCTTGCGCCCGCTCACCTGAGGCTGAATCTCAAACGGCGTCCCCACGGGAAGCGACACCTCGGCCGGAAGCGCGAACTTCTGACCATCCGCGACAAGATTGGCCGCCACAGACGCAGACACACTGCTGCTGACAATTTTTCTGGCAGGCTTGACAATGCGGTTTTCATCGCGCCCCGCCATGCCCTTTTCCCTGGACTGGCCTTTGCCCGATGATTTTGCCACAGCCTCCCCATCAGACGGCACGCGCGACACATCAGGCGCATTCCCGTCAGTCTCCGCGACGCCTTCAGGCACGTCCGAGGCAGCCGCCAAACCCGCCTCGGCAGATTCTGGCGACTCCGGCACTTCAGCCGTCTCAGGTCCCGCTTTCTCTGGCTCCGAAACCTTGCTCCGAAGCGGCTTCAGCCGCACATCCACGTCCAGACGCTGTTCAGCCAACGAAAGACGCGACGACACGCCA
>JAFZFY010000267.1 GCA_017555665.1 Pseudomonadota bacterium
GCGTTTTCGAGCGCCGCAACCTTCGCGTTCGCAGCTTCAAGCTCCGATTTCATCTCCGCGATTTCGCGAACACGTGCCGCTTCAAGATCGGCCACACGCGCGCGTGCCGCGTTCAGTTCAGAATCGGCATGCGCCGCATGCTGATCCGAATGCGCACGAGCGTTTTCCAAAGACACGACCTTCGCGTTCGCAGCTTCAAGCTCCGCCTTCATCTCCGCGATTTCGCGAACGCGTGCCGCTTCAAGCTCGGCCACATGCGCGCGTGCCGCATTCAGTTCAGAATCGGCCTGTGCCGCGTGCTGATCCGAATGCGCACGGGCGTTTTCCAAAGACACGACCTTCGCGTTCGCGGCTTCAAGCTCCGCCTTCATCTCCGCGAGCTCGCGAACGTGCTCCGTCTCAAGCGCTGCCACATGCGCGCGTGCCGCGTTCAGGTCAGAATCAGCTTGCGCCGCATGCTGATCCGAATGCGCACGGGCGTTTTCCAAAGACACGACCTTCGCGTTCGCGGCTTCAAGCTCTGCCTTCATCTCCGCAAGCTCGCGAACATGCTCCGTCTCAAGCGCCGCCACATGCGCGCGTGCCGCGTTCAGTTCAGAATCGGCCTGTGCCGCGTGCTGATCCGAGTGTGCACGGGCGTGTTCCAAAGACACGACCTTGGCATTCGCGGCTTCAAGCTCCGCCTTCATCTCCGCGAGCTCGCGAACGTGCTCCGTCTCAAGCGCCGCCACATGCGCGCGTGCCGCGTTCAGTTCAGAATCGGCCTGTGCCGCGTGCTGATCCGAGTGTGCACGGGCGTTTTCCAAAGACACGACCTTGGCATTCGCGGCTTCAAGTTCTGCTTCCATGCGACGCATATCCCGCGAATGTTCTGCCTCAAGTGCCTCCACATGCGCACGCGCCGCCTCAAGTTCCGCGACACGAGCACGCGTTGCCTCAAGCTCCGCGCCGGCCCGGGCGGCATCCTGCTCAGAATTCGCACGCGCCGCTTCCAGACTGGCAAGACGCTTATTGGCCGCATCCGCGCGTTCCTGCGCCTGATTTCTCGCAAGCTCCAGCGCAGCCATATTCTTTTTGGCCCGAACGAGTTCCGCCTGCGCGCTGTCAAGCGCCTCCATCGCAGACACGCGCGCCTGCGCATCGCGATACGCCTTGTCAAGCTGCTCTAGTGCCGCCTGCTCACGCGCATTCGCCTTCACGGCCTCCGCACGTGCGGCCTCCGCCTCCGCGCGCGCACGCGCCGTCTCAGCCTGCTCACGCTCGATCATCGAACGCGCGGATGCCAGCGCTGCCTCCTGTGACTGCTTCATCGTCTCGTATGCCTCTGCATACTCGCTGCTGCTCATCTGAGGCACGCCATCCACCGAAACGATAATCCGCTCTTTGCTCGAATCCACCGTATATGCTGCTTCTTTTTCAAGACCCAGGATCACACGGCATGTGCTGTAATTGTTAGCCTGGGTCACGCTCACTGCCGCCGTATCGATAATACCGTTGCGGACCTGTATGGGGGCCTGACGGACGCTCGACGCACAGTCAAGTATCTCCACGACGACACGCTCTGGATTCTTCAAGGTATAAACAGAAAATGTCGGATCCGATTCCACACCGATCTCTACAAGCGTCTTTGTGCTCTCCTGCGAGTAGTTCAGACTTGTTATGCTGTTGTCAGTTCGGCTCTGGGAGGAATCCCACGCCGGCAGGCTGCAGATACAAAATGCCGCACTCATCACAGCCAGGCGTCTTGCCGTTTTCGAACCTTGTTTCATTGATCACTCCTTAATCACTGCTGCAGGCTAACCATGTCTTTATGTTGTCTGATTACTGCTACTGCAAGATGAGCTGTATGCTCTTCTTCTCCGTGGACACCTGTTCATACAGCGGCAGCTCGATATACTGCCCTTTGTCCGCGACGCGCTCATAAACCTCGATACCATCCCGGCGGATGCTCGATATACTTCCGTTACTATTTCCGATGAGTGAGCCACGCCTCAGAATAAAGCGGTTCCCCCCCGGGTCCATGATATATACTTTGGGATCAGCCGTGCCTGTGATCACGCCGATCACGCGATAATCGCGCGTCGGATACAGCTGTTCGGGAAGCTGGGCATCCGACTGCTCTTCCTGAACCTGCTGACGCATGATCGCATCAGCGACAAGCGTATCCGAAAAGCCTCGAAACGGGTTCCGGGCCTGAAGAATCTGTTCCGGTGCCTGCACCGGACGCCAGTTGTCCGCCGTCCTCTCAAGCGCATCCCTGTCAAACTCGCTTGGCGGAACTTTGAGATCGCTCGTCTTCTTGACTCTTTTTACCCGGGCATCATCCGGCAGCGAACATCCCGACAGGCTCACGAATGAAAAACACACGGCAAGTCCGCAAAGGATGGCCTTATAACTCTTATGCTTCATGTCTTTTCCCCGTGCCTCAGTTATGATTGCCCTCAGCTGCCGCCGCTGCCGCTTCTGCCGCAGTGCGCCCCGTGTACAGGTACGTCTCCGCAATACAGCTCACTTTCACAAGCGTCGTCAGGCTTGCCTTGCCGTTACTTCCCTCCTCACGCCGTATCGTAACGTCACGGATATTGATCAGAGGCTCGCGGTTGTTGATCTTCACGCCATCGCCCATGCTGGTCAGCTCCCAAAAAAACATCAGCGTCGCCTCATACGTCGCCACGAACTCCATGCGGATCTGAATCGCATCCACCTCGCCTTTCGGAACCCGCCCATCAAGCTTGAACAACACCCACCGCTGCACGCGAGAAGATCGCGCTCGCGTATCGACGCTCTTGAGGAATATGTTCAGATCCTCGTCCGTCGAGGGAAGTTTTGCGCTCAGATTCGCAAGCCTTTTCTCCAGGCGTTCGTTCTCTTTGTGATACAGGTTGCATTCGGCTTCTTTATACTCTAGATCCTCCAGCTGTGTCTCGTTGTTTTGAAGCTGCTGCTCCGCACGCAGATATTCCTCCTGCGAGGGCTCATAAATGCCAAGATAACCCACGGCAATCGCGCCAACGATCATCATGATGGCGATAAATACATAACCGCCGAAAGGAATGTTCTGGACTGTTAATTTCTGAGGTTTTGCCATCCGTCCCCCCTTACTCCTCTGCGGCCTCAGAAGGCGTGCTGCCATCCTCGTCGGACACGTCATTCGACTGCGTCAGAGAGTCCACAAGCGCCAGCCCTTCCTTTGTCTGATAGTTAAAATTCGCGTATGCCGTGAAGCTGAACGCCTGCGAGCTGTCGGTCAACGCCTCATTGCTATCCTTACTCTCCACGAACTTCACATTCCTGAGGATCGGGCTCGACTTCATGCGCGTCCAGAACTCATAGATGTCGTCCATCGTCCGCGCTTTGCCAGACACCGAGATCATGCCGTCCTCGCCTTCTTCAAATGACTTCAGAAATATCGAATCCGGATCCCATGCAAGCGTCCATTCCTGCTCGACCGCTTCCTTGCGCGCAAGCACATTCTTCGGATTCGACAGCAGACGGCCAAACTCATTCAGCACATACTGAGGCCCCTGACGGATGCTCGCCAGACGCGCCAGGATGACCTGACGCTCGTTCAGTTCCTTGATCTTTGTCTGCATCGCCCCCACATCCTGGATACGCGAATTCACCTCATCGATCTTTGTCTGAACCTCTGCATTGCGAGCGTACACTTTTCGCGTCTCGGTATCGATATCGCCGGCATGCAACAGAAATCCGAAAACGATAACGACCATGATGATCGCCCCGACTGCCACGACATACGCACCGGGATTCGCTTTCACCTTCGGCTTTTTCGCCGGATGAAGATTAACTCGTATAATCATTTCCTAATCCTGCCTCATTCCACTGTCCGGCGAAGCGCAAGCCCAAGTGCCACTGCCGATTCTAGCGCAAGGTTCTCCAGCGATTCCGGCGAATACAGCCGCGTATTGTACTGAAGGTTCATGAACGGGTTGGCCAGCACGATATGCTCGCCGAGCGTCCGGGAGAGGATGTCAAGCGTCGACGCGTTCTTCACCACGCCGCCGCACATGATCAGCTGATCGACCGAATCACGCCCCGTCGTCTCATAGAAAAATGATATCGAACGCTTGATTTCATTGGCAATCATCTCGCTCACCTGGCACGTGATCTCCTCCACTTCGCGCGGGATCATCGCGCCGCCTTCGACAATATTGCCCGTCTTGAAATTCTCTGCCTCGTCGCGCGTGATGCCGAGCTTCTTCTGGATCTCCTCCGTGATCTGATTGCCGCCGATCGTGATGTCGCGCGTGAACGCCGTCACGCCATCCGTCATCATCGTCATCGAGGTCACAGATGCCCCGATGTTGATCACACCGATGCACGAACCCTCGCCAGACGCGCCGTAAATCGTCTCCACCATATTCTGAAGCGCAAAGCTCGCCACATCCACGACCTTCACATCCAGACCGGCTTCTTTCGCCACCGCGATATAGTCGTTCACCGCATCGCGCTTGCTCGCGACAAGAAGGATATCCATCGAGTTCTGCTGCGGGCTGCGCCCCAGCACGACCGTGTCATACACCACCTCGTTCGAATCATACGGGATGTGCTGCTCCACCTCCCATTTGATGCTCGATGCCAGCTCCTCGTCTGACATGTTCGCCAGACGGAGACGCTTCACGATCACGCTGTAGCCAGATATCGCGATCGCGCACTGCTTCTGCCGCACCTTGTTGCGCGACAGCATCGCGCGGATCTTCCGCGACACGCCCGACCGATCAAGTATCGATCCCTCGACAATCGCATCCGAAGGAAACTCCTCACGGTCTATCAGCTCAATCTCATAGGTGTTGCGGACATCCTTCAGCAGGCACATCTTCACACTGCTTGAGCCAATATCAAGCCCCAATAATAATTTGCCCTTTGCCATGGCATCTCCTGAAATCTTCCTTGAATTCGTAAAAGGCCAGATAATGGCGCACGATTCTAATTACACTATTTTTACGTAAAATATACGAATTTTTGACCTCCACTTGTTTTTTTTAACCCGCCTCGCCACGCCATATCTCTACGCTAAGATACAGTCACACAATGCCGCACTCCACTGACATTCAAAATAAAATTAAACACCCCCTTCCATATCACACGAAGCGCACATTCTAAATCAATTCAAATCACACAAAACACAAAACCATTTAAATTCGCTTATACCAGATTACTTTAGAATATGTATCAGCACAGCACGCCACACCGATCATCTAACATACGCCACCTTACCCCAAAACTGGCACACACCTTGCTTATCATGCGCACTTACGGACACAGACCTGCCCGCAAATCCCTGACAGATAACACGCACACACGCCGGAGATCATAATCATGAAATGCTCAAAACTCATGCTCGCCCTTTTCATCCCGCTCATGCTTTGCATCTCCTTCCCAGGACCCCTGTGCGCGCAGCAATCAAATGATGCGCCTGATGCCGCCGAGATCGACCTCTCCGCGCTCCCGGAGCCCATGACCTTCGCCAAAGACATCTACGCTCAGGCACTCAAGCTCAACAAGGACGCGCCTTCAGCCGCCAGAAACGACCAGATCCGCGCGCTCGTCAATGCACTCGTCGATTATGACGACTACGCAAAACGCGCGCTCGGCACCAAGTGGGACGCAATCGGAAACGACAAACAAAAGGCGTTCAAAGCCCTCTTTAAAGAACTCATCGAGCTCACCTACCTCAAAAAAATTTCCGACAAATCCTTTAAAGACAACTACAACATCGAATGGGACAGGGTCATCAAGACAAAATCCTCTGCCACGGTCTCCTGTTTCACGCGCCAGAAAGACGTCGAGACCGAACTCGAATTCGTCATGAAAGCCGCCGCATCCGCCAAAAGCTGGGAGATCCAGGACGTTCTCGTCGACGGTTCAAGCCTCGCCCAGACTTATCAGAAAAAATACGCCAAAAAGCTCGACCAGAAAGGCATCGACGGCCTTATGAAAGACATGCAGGACGAAATCGACCGGCTCAAAAAGTGAACCGGCCCTTCAGGGCAGCCGAAAGGCTGCCTTTTTTTTTATTAACGCACTTTTGGGAGGGGGAAGAATCCCCCTTCGCGGCTATTTGCAAAGCAAATACGCCGCTACCCCCTCGTCTGATCCGGATCGTGCACGCCGCCGATTGCAGACCCCTGACATTTGGAGTATTTTTTATCCACACGCATGCCGTTGGATAGTTCTTTATCCAATCACGGCATCTCTCCGCCCAGATTTCGCCGCACTGTCAAGGCTTTGTCCGGCAGACACACGCATGCCACGCCCAGGCATGCCCCCCCCCACTTCCCCCAGAAGGAGAAAGACATGCAGATCACGCTCAGAAACGCCGAAACAAACACACGAACCTCCCTTGTCCTGCCGGACGAACGCCGCGCGCTCTTCAATTTTCTCTCATTTGTGGACGGCGCCGCCATCGACGCGATCGAGATCGCCGACATGCCGGACGACAAACTCCCGCGAAACATACAGCGTCTAAGCCGCCTGAAGGCACTGACCCTTGTCCGCTGCCACGCGCTCACCGGCTTGCCGGCAGAGCTCGCCAAATGCCCGCTCAAAGAGCTCGCCTTCATCAAATGCGCGGACTTCCACGACCTCACCGGCATCCGCAAATGCCCCGGCCTCGAAGTGCTCCACATCTCCGGATGCGACGCGTTTTCATCGCTGCCGGAGGAACTCGCGGATCTCACGATGCTCCGCGCGCTCGATCTTTCATACAGCGAATCGATCCAGTGGATCGACCTGAGCATTCTTCCCAAAAGCCTGAAAATTCTCGACATGCACGGATGCTGGCAAGCCGATTTCGACGCAGACGCGCTCGCCGGACTGCACATCGCATCCCTGCAGATACAGGACACTGTGCACCTGCCGGAACTCCTGGATGCGCCCGCCATGCCAGAGCTCGAAATCCAGCTGCGCCATATTCTGACAACACGCGACGGGTGCGGCCTGGATGCATAGGCGCGCCGTATCACGGCAGGGATAGGCGCGTCCGGCGAGCCGTATCACGACAGTGATAGGCGAGCGAAATGCGGATGAGATAAAGAAGACAGCGCCGTATCACGGCAGGGATAGGCGCGTCCGGCGGGGCCGTATCACGGCAGTGACAGGCGAGCGAAATGCGGATGAGATAAAGAAGACAGCGCCGTATCACGGCAGGGATAGGCGCGTCCGGCGGGGCCGTATCACGGCAGTGACAGGCGAGCGCCAGTGCGGAAATGCGGCGAAAAAAAAGCGGCGCAGGCACAAAGGATCAGTCGGCTGAATCGGCAGCCCCGGACGGCTCCGCCGCTTCTGCTTCGGGATCCTCGAAATTCCGAAGCAGGATGATCACCTCATCCGGACGCGCCATGCCGAGCTCGTCGCGCACCTTGCGCTCGATCGCACGGGGCTCAGAGCGAAGCGCCTCGATACGCACGCGCAGGAGGTCGTTCGTATCCCGCAGTTTCGCGTTGCCCGCCTCCACGTCCGCGATTTCCGCCGTGAGATACATGTACGTATCCGACGAAGCCTCGTCAAAGATCTGATAAACCAGATACGACACGAGAATAATAAATCCGAAACCTAACAGCAGCTTGAGTATATTTTCCATCGCGTGCTCCACAAAAAGGCATCCATCCATGCCACGGTTTCACGGCACAGGCAATTTTTTGAGTTTAAGCGGCTGTTGACGTTTTGCGAACTTTGGTACACAAGAAGCGCCGGCTCTGAAGGGCATCCTTTTCACGACTCAAGCTCGACATCGAACAACGAAGGAGACAGGCTCATGCTCGCACTCGAAGGCATCCGCGTCATTGATTTCAGCCGCATTCTCGCCGGACCGTTCTGCACGATGATGCTTGCGGATCTCGGCGCCGAAGTGATCAAGATCGAACGCCCGGAAAAAGGCGACGACTCGCGGGCATACGGCCCGTTTGAGAACGGCGAAAGCCTGTATTTTATGAGCGTGAACCGCGGCAAGAAGAGCATCACGCTGAACCTGAAGAATCCAGAGGCGCTTGAATTTCTGCTCAGCCTGATCGACACAGCAGACGTCGTCGTCGAGAATTTCAAGCCGGGCGTGATGGATCATCTAGGGCTGGGCTATGAGCGGCTTCGCGCCAGAAACCCGCGTCTGATCTACTGTTCGTGTTCGGGATACGGGCACACGGGGCCGTACGCGCTCAAGCCGGCTTACGACCTGATCATCCAGGGCATATCGGGCATGATGAGCATCACGGGGCCGGATCCGGAGCACCCGAGCAAGGTGGGCATGAGCATTGCTGACGTGGACACGGGCGTTTTTGCGGCGCTGGGATGTCTCGCCGCGCTTTATCAGCGCGAAAAGACGGGACGCGGCCAGCAGGTCGATATCGCGATGTTCGAAGTTCTGATCGCCATCCTTGAAAACGCCGCCACGCGGACGCTCAACACCGGCAAGGCGCCGACCGCGATCGGGAACCGCCACGTCACGATATGCCCGTTCGCATCGATCCGCGCCAAAGACGGCTTTTTCAACATCGCGGCGGGAAACGACACGCTGTTTGCCAGACTCGCCAATGCGCTCGAAGATCCCGAACTGGCAAGCGACCCGCGATTCGCGACGAACGACCTTCGCCTTCAAAACTGGACTGCACTCGAAGCGCGCCTCA
>JAFZFY010000268.1 GCA_017555665.1 Pseudomonadota bacterium
AGGCACTTGACACGCTCAGTATTCCCGAAGCCGAGTGGGATGACTACCGTATGCGTGTTGCGCAGCTCGAAGCGCATCTGGCGCAGTAGCACTTGCGCGTCTCCGCGAAAAGGAGGTCAAGATGTGCAACTACAGCGATTTTGTTGAAAATAGAGGCAGAAAAGAAGGGATAAAAGAAGGTGAGGCCAAGGCTCTCGTCAATTTGATGCAAAAGCTGAAAATGACGATTGAGCAGGCACTTGACACGCTCAGTATTCCCGAAGCCGAGTGGGATGATTACCGCATGCGTGTTGCGCAGCTCGAAGCGCATCTGGCGCAGTAGTGGTGCGGCGCTATGCCTCGGCGGCGGCTATTGCATACGCCGCCGCGCTGCCTGGTTGTTTTACCAAAGCAGCTTTCCGAGAACTGCGTTTTGAAGCTTGTAGGTATGGCCATGCATCAAATGACCGTGATAGCTAGCAAGGACTTCTTTTACTTTTGACATGGGGATGCGATGGGCAGTCTCCATCTTTTGTAAATATTTCAATCTACGTTTGTACTTTTTCTTGTTTGCTGTGCGCAGCTTCTTTATGATTTTTCCCGTCTGGGTGAGATAATAATGCCATCCAAGATAATCTACACCATTTTGAATGGGCGATATCTGGGTTTTGGCGTTGAATTCCAGATGTAATTTATCTTTAAGATATTCCGTGAGATCTGTTTGAACGGCTTTTAAAAATGCTTTGTCGTGATGAATGATGATACAGTCATCCATATAACGGGAATAATATTTTATGCGATGATATTCCTTGATGCGTCGGTCAAAACTATCTAAATAATAGATGGCAAACCATTGGCTTGTCTGGTTTCCAAGTGGGAGGCCTTTGCCCGGTGAGACTTCAAAACTGTCGATGATTTGATATAGAAGCGCCATCAAGGCTTCGTCCTCGCCAAAAACACGGGCAAGTTTATGCTTTAGAATCTCGTGGTCTATGTGGTCAAAAAACTTTCGGATATCGCATTTGAGAATATAACCGTCTGTGCCATACTTGTGATGAAAGTCTACAAAGAACTGCGTCGTTCGGGCAAGGGCAAAGTGCGTACCCTTACCCTTGCGGCATGCCGCATTATCATATATCAAGCGGTTTTCAAGCACTGGTCCAAGCACCTGATCGCAAATGCAATGTTGAACAACACGGTCTTCGTATCGCGGCGCATGAATCATTCGACATTTAGGATCGCGAACCATAAATGAATAGTAGCCCGAAAGCTGGTAGGTGTGGTTATTTAAATCCTTAAGAATTTTATATAGACGAGCGCCGAGGTTCATCTCAAATTCGATAACCTCTGTTTTGTCCATTTTGCCGCACCGTGCCCGCCTATGCGCCATATATAGATTCTCAAAATTGCATATTTTGTCGTAGTAATTCATGGTGCGAGAACAAATACGTCAAATAAAAGTACCGGCGGGGCATCAGTGATGCCAAAAATCGGAAAGCCTTGGCGTCCCGATTTCCGCCGGCAAGTGTTTTCCTGGGGTTAGGGTCATCGCCCAAGATGGAATCTGGTTCCTTTGTGCCCTGTACGGGCTGCCGCACCTGCGGTTCGCTTCTGACTTGGACACAATGCGGGACGCACGCCGATATTGTTGTTGTTCACGTTGTTACCGTTTGTATTGAGGTTGCCATTGTTGTTCACATTAGCAGCATTATTAGTATTGTTGCCCGGCGAGCGGAGCCACCAATTGGCTCATCCAACCAAATCCCAATATATTTATATTACTCGCCAAAACGCCTTTTGTCACTATTAATCCAACCGCCGAGCAGATTTTGGCATTCCGAGGCAAGCGAGGCAATGAGCTCATACTGTTTGGGCAAAATGCATTTCTGTTCCATCGACAGCATTGCAAAAAAAGATAGAATCCGGAGGCTGCTCATCGCGCTGTGCTGTCGGTTAAGCCGCACTTTTAATGCGGCGGTATCGCCTTTTTGCAAAAAGACATCATTCGCCCGCATTAGGTTCTCCAGGATATCCAGTGTGAGATTCTGAAGCCTGCTGGTAAATGTGTATCGAAACTGCTTTGGGCTTTTCTGGGTTACGGTCATGACGTATGCACAAAGCTCTTTGGCTTTTACGATGACCAGCAGATCGCTTTTTTTCTTTGGTTTGTCCATTTGTTTACAATAAGATTGGTGGCAAGCTATGTGCGGCAGGCGTCTTAAACCGCCTGCCACACATACGCTTTGCCTTTTTTGCTATTGGCGTTGCCAATACGCAAAAAATTTTAGCGGCTACGCCTGACGGCGTAGAATACTTCCCCCCAACCGGGCTACGCCCGGCCCCCCAGGGGGCAATCGAACGCCCTTTAGGATAGGGCGTTCGGGGGATTAAACGCGCTACCTAAACATGTTGTTTAGATTGCTGATTATAAGTTCAGTGATTAAAGATTTAGTAGTTTAACCACAAAGCGGGACGCACGCCGATATAGTTGCTGTCCACATTGCTACCGCGTGCATAGAGGAAGCCACTGCTGCCCACATAAGCAGCATTAAAGGTATTGAGGCCCGGCGAGCGGAGCCACCAAGTGGCTGTGCAGTGAATTTTTGTGCACATGTTATCTGAAGGTAAAAGTGTCTTCACTTCATTAATACTCAACAAAAATACATAATCCTGGGTATTGTTCCCACCAAGTGTGCCGTATTGAGGATTATCATCGTTCACAACCGTCACTTTGGGAATCTTTGCCTTCTCTTCATCGGTAAACGCGCTCTTCATAAAATTGCTTGAGGTGTAGTTTTCCCCTTGATTATTTTCGCTTGAACCATAGCCGTTCAGCCATGACCTTATGGTGCTTTGTTCCCAAGTAATGGCTTCACTTTTGGTATGATATGGTCGCTTTTCCAATACATCCATGGCCAGCAACATCAAGCGGTGATTAACTGTGTCGTTGTCCAGAATATACCATTCAATTGGCGAGCTTTTATACTTTCCGAAGGTTACCGTTCCTCCCACAGAGGGATCAATGATGTCACCATCTTTGCATATCTTATGGGGAGTGGTCCTACCGCATTGACCGCAGTTTGCGAAGTCATTGGATGTATTAACTGATTTCCCGTCACAATAGGTAGCGCCTGTGCCAGACTGGCATGTGCCGGACTGACAGATTTGTCCCACGCCACACTTCTTTCCGCATTGCCCGCAGTTTGCGGAATCACTGGTTGTGCTTATTTGAATACCTGAACAATAGGTTGAACCGACGCCTTCATTGCAAGCGACAAGGCTGGATGTCATTCCGCATTTTGAGCCTGCGGGGCACAGGTTGCCACAGCCGCTACAATGTGCGGAATCTTGGGTCGAATTGATCTTTACTCCATTGCAATACATGACGCCGTTGCCTGCCTTGCAAGTCCCCTCGCTGCAGATTTGACCGTTGGCGCATTTATGATTGCAGCTGCCGCAGTGATCGATATCATTGAGCGTATTAATCGTATTACCGGAACAGTAGGTCATGCCTGCACCGGTCACACAGGCGTTATCTTTGCAGATTAAGCTGGCTGAACATTTATCCGAACAGCTGCTGCAACGGTCAATCGTACCCATGGTGACTTTGTTTCCGCTGCAATAGGCCTGGCCATTGCCTTTTTTGCATTGTCCTTTGTCGCAGATCA
>JAFZFY010000269.1 GCA_017555665.1 Pseudomonadota bacterium
ATGCGTAAGAAAGGCTTGCGATGGACGACAGGCGGAATGCGGCATCGACATCAAGATCAAAGATGGGGTGTTTCCATGCATTGAACGGCTCGATTACGGAGGCATCAATTTTGAGCGTAAACCATTGGATCGGTGTGATGTCGAGCGTTGTGGCGGCTTCCAGGCCGAACTGTGATGTGCTGAAGATCTGTTTGAGCGTGATGATCCTGTTCGTATCGTCGGTATCGGCGACGATATAGAGGTCGCGTGCGTTGACGTATCGGTAGGCGAGTCCGAGGCGAGCGGCGATTTTGAACCAGGAGCCGTATGTATAGTCGAATCGCCCGCCGATTCCGGCGTTTAGCTTGATGGGGGAGAATGCAGGCGAAAGCTTGATATCTGTGCGGTTTTCCGTTTCTGATTTGATGATTCCGGATTCGGTCTGCTGAATGACGGTATAGTTTCCAGTCAATTCCTGCCATGTCGGTGCCATATTGGATTCAAACGAGAATCGCGCGTATGGCCCAAACCAGTCGATGAGGCGGTAGCTATAGAGGAGCTCGAGATTGAGGTCATCGACAGAGGTGACGAACGGACGGTCCTCGAATCGGATCGTGCCGCCGATCTCGGCGTTTAGCCGTGTATAGAAGAAGTGTTTTTTGCGGTTGAGCGTGTAATAGGCCTCGAGAAATGCGCTGATATCGAGGAGTTGTCCGGTGACTTTGCCAACGACGTTGTCTGTGCGGTTGAAACGTACTGAGCCGCCGATGAGGACACCAGCCCACCACCACCGTTCTTCGGCGACTTCAAGGAGGTCTTCGATTTCGCCGCCCCCGAGAATGTTGCCGCTTTCTTCGTCTAATACGAGCGTGACGCGGGAAAGCTCTCCAGGGCTGAGCTTGACCGTGATGAAATTTTTACGCGCCTGATAGCCTTCGCCAGCCGAGATGATCATATACTGGCCGGGCCATAGGAGCCAGGTGGAGAGGCGTTCGCCCTCGTTGACAAGCGCGCCGGAACCGAGACCGATATAACTACGGTCGGGAAGGCTGACGATTTCATAGTTGCCGCGAATCATGGAAGCGCGGTCATTGACGACTTTGACAATCAGGCCTGACCATTCCACGGGCACGGTCGTGATGGCCCCTTCGACGACGTGAACGGCAAATTCGGGGCGTTCGCCGGCGACTGGAGAGCCGACGGTGACTTTGTAATCGCCTGTTGATACGTATGCGGTGGAGCCTGTATGGGATTCGGCGATGGTCTTGCCATCTCGGTCAAGCACCAGGAATTTAGGCTCATTGAGGCCGTGGCTCATGGCCGGGACGAATATGCCGCCTTTGAGTACTGGCTGAAGCTGGGCATCGCGTTCGAGCTGTGTGGTCGGGTCCGGGCTCTGCCAGGTGCGGCTGCCGCGATGCGGGTCGCCTGGAATCTCGACATTTTCAGTGTCAGTTTGAGGCGTATCGGGGCTGTGGAAAGACAAATCACGGTCTTTTGTGGTGCCGGAATCGTCTGTGGAAATATCGTTCCAGCGCGATTTGTCGATCTCTGCAGTGACTGGCTTGTCGGAGGTGCTGTTCTCGATATCGCTCCATCGCGACTTGTCGAGTTCATCTTCGGCTGCCGCAATAGGGGCGTGCAGGCATGCGAGTGCCGTTGTGCACAGACAGAGATAGGGAACGGGGCAACGAAAGATCATGGCTTGTTGAGAAGCGTGGCCTGAGGCGGCTCAGACGTGGCTTTGGAAGGGGCTGTCTGCGCGGCTGATTGTTTGCCGCTCAATGCGCGGTCGAGATCCTGGAATGCCTTGACAAGCTCGGCATCGAGAAGCTCGCTCATGGCTTTGACGACATACACGGGCTGGTTGCTTGCGACGGGACGCTTGGCGTCAAACTGATAGGTCCAGACGGTCGTGTTGTCGTCCGGCCGCTGAAGCGTGAAGCGCAGACCGAGATGCGCATACCATTCCGTGTCCGACACGTCGAGTTCCTCGATGGCAGAGATATCGATATCGAGGAGATAATCCGGCAGCTTGTCCTCGATCGTGGATGACACGTGCTGGAAGAGGTTCGTGTACCTGAGATGGCTGGTGATGAGTTCACCGAGCATCTTTCGGGGTTTGGATGCCCACAGGCGATACCAGTAGTATTGGAATTCGTAAGGATTGGCGCGATAGACGATTTCCTGCCGGTCATACGCGAGCGCGGTGGAAATGTTCTGTATGACGATTGTTTTGGCATATTTGGGTGTCGGCTCGGAGGGCTGGGTATTCAGGGCATAGTCGATGCTGAAATAGGTGCGCTCCGGGGCTTTGTTGCCAAAGCATGCGGTCAGGCCGAGCGGGCAGAGCAGAAAGATAAAGGCGATGAGTGCTCTTGAAAAACGGCTGTATGGATGCGTGTGTATCATGGCAGACGGCGCTCCTTCTCGTTACGTCCGCTGATGAGGACGGAGGGATTTTCGACGAGTATCTGGGTGAATTCGTTGATATTTTCGACGCTTGTCTCGAGTTCGCGCATGACGCGTTGCAGGTCTGTGCGCAGCCGGAGGACCGTGACGTTCGTATCGGCAACAAGGCGGTTGGCAGACTGGATCGTCTGTCCGAGCTCTTCATCGCTGGTGCGCGAGGTTACATTCGTGACAAGCGTGTGGGCGGTATCAAGGATGGTCGCTATCTGCTTGACATTGTGCGGGCTTGCTACGGTCTGTATGGCGCTTTCGGTCGTCGCGAGCATGTGCGTGATTTTATCCATGCTCGAATCGGCCTTGGCAATGACGTTCCTGGCATCCGATATGATCGCGTTGAAGTTTTCCTGATTGTCGCTGATCATCGTATTGATATTGCTTGTGATGCTTTCGACTTCGCCGATGACCTGCTCGATTTTGTTCATGTTTTCGGGGTTGGTCACGGTGACAAGATTCTCAAGGATATGTTCGAGTTTGTTGGCGATATTGACGACTTTGGTCGCGAGCATGCTGAGATCGTCGGTCGAAGATTTGATCGTGTCTCCCGGATTGAGACGCTTGGAATTCTTGTCGCCGCCGCGCATTGCGAGTCTTTTGGTGCCCGTGATGTTCGCCATTTCCGGCACGGCGATGGTGTCTTCGGTGACAGGGGTGCCGTGTTCCAGGGATATGCTGATAATGACCTGTCCTGGGTCTTCGGGATCAAGGCGAACATGCTCGACGCGCCCGACGACGATATCGTTGAAGCGGACCTGGCTGCCGATCTCAAGTCCCGCAGAACCGCCCTGAAGGACGACGATATAGGGATCCCGGACTTCGAGTATGCTGGCTCCTACCAGATAGATCAGGGTCGCGATGACGATGGCTGTCGTGATGACCAGGAATATGCCGAGGCGCATTTTTTGAGCGCGCGTTGCTGCCATGAGTAATTATCCTTTGAGTAGATTCCAGAGTGAGGAAATGCCGGCATGACCTTCACTTGGGGCTCTTGCGAAGAAGTTTTTAACGAGAGGTTCTTTGCTCTTGAGCGCATCTTTGAGCGGGCCGTCGAATTTGACATATCCCTTTTCGAGCATGACGATGCGGTCTGCAATACGCTTGATACTGTCCAGGTCATGCGTGACGACGATCAGGGAAATGCCGAGTTCATTTTTGAGACGGATCATCAGATCGTCGAGATCAGCAGCCGTGACCGGGTCAAGACCGGCAGAAGGCTCGTCACTCAGGACGAGTTCCGGCTCCAGTATGATCGCGCGCGCGAACCCTGCGCGTTTGAGCATGCCGCCGGATAGCTCGCCAGGAAGCAGGTTTACCGCGTGCGTGAGTTGGACTTGGGCGAGCTTGTGATACACGAGCTCCTCAATGACCTTTTCGTTCAGGTTCGTGTGCGCCTTGAGCGGAATCTTGAGGTTTTCCAGAATCGTCAGGGAGTTGATCAGGCCGCCGTTCTGGTACATGAATCCCACTCGGCTTAAAAACTGCGAACGCTTGTCGCCCTCCAGCTGGTTGATGTTTTCGCCGAGTACCCGTGCCTCTCCGCCTTTATGCGGCACAAGGCCGAGTGTCGCGCGAAGAAATGTCGATTTGCCGCAGCCAGAACCGCCACAGATGCATGTCACACTGCCTCGGCGTATCTTTACGCTGATGTCGTGCAATATCGTGCGTTCACCGTATCCGACAGCAAAATGCTCGGCTTCGACGACATATTTCTGAGGATCCGTCTGCATGGGGCAATATCAGAAGTAAAAAATGATGCTGAAAAGTGCATCGGCAACGATGCATGAAAAGATACTTTTGACGACACTCGATGTCGTGACGCGCCCGACTGCCTCTGATCCGCCATAGGCACTGAATCCCTCATACGAAGCGATCCAGACGATTAGCCAGGCAAACACGACGCTTTTGAGCAGGGTCACAAGGACGTCTTTGACAAATACTGCCGATGTCAGTTCAAAGAAAAACGCCGACGGACTCAGACCCATATATAAAACAGCAATCAGAAATCCGCCAAAAATGCCCGCACAAATCGAACACACGGTCAGTCCGGGAATCGTCAGCGTGATCGCGCGGAATTTCGGCACGACAATGTATTTAATGGGTTCGAGTCCCATCGTGCGAATGCCGGCGACTTCCTCATTGATCGTCATCGTCGCGATTTCTGCCGCGATGGATGCGCCGCTTCGACCGGCCATGATGATGGCTGTCATGAGCGGCGACAGCTCGCGGATCATCGATATGCCGATCATGTCGGCGACCAGGATATCGGCACCGAAGAGCTTGAGCAGAGAGGCTGTCTGGAGTGCCACAACGGCACCGATCAGAAAGGTCAGCAGTCCGATGATGCCGAGTGCGTCTAGGCCGATGCGCGTGGCTTCTTCCCAGACAGCACCGTGACGGACACGCTGAGTCCGGCGTTCACCGCCGATGCTCCATATCACGGTATCTGCGACAAGCTGCAGAAATACGACGAGTTCTGTCTTGAGCGACAAAAGCCATTCGCCTTTGGCTGCAAACCAGTCGCCAAGCGTCCGTTTGGGCGGTTTCAGGCTTGTCAGCCACAAAAAACGGTCGAGTATTTTCGAGACTTCTGGCGCGCAGTTGGTAATCTCGAAGCTCACTTCCGATGACTCGGCTTGCCTGCGCATGGCTGAAATAAGACCGGCTCCCGTCGTGTCGATCTTTGTTACGCCGCGCATGTCGAATACGAACTTTGGGGATGCCTTGGCTACGGCGCGAAGGGCTGTGTCGGTGATTGCCTCGACAGATTCGCGACATAACTCGCCTTTGAGCGAAAATACTGTCTCTGAACCGCGTTTTTCTGTCGTGATATCCACCATAAGCCCTCAAACAAGTGCAAGACACACCAATCTATTTATGTAGCACTTTTGACCACATAAAGTAAAATGCATCTATGTGGCTGTATATTTCAACTGAACCGCCATTTTCTTGGGTGTGTCAGTTTGTGTAATCTTGTACTCAGGTATAAGGCGCGAGATGCCAGCGGCATATTGTGTGGGCTTGCCTATGTGCAGCCCCTTCGGGGCTGCACATACGGCTCGCATGCGCGGCTATGGCGCGCTTGCGCCATACGCCGCGCATACCTAGACGCGTCTCATCGCGGCATACCGGTTCTCCAAGGGGGGCACGATGCCGTGTGTTTTGCTGCCACAGAAAAAGCTCAAGTACAGCTGTGATAGGGGAGGGGATAGAAATCCTCGCGATATCATCTGTATTTTCGGGGAATGATCGCTTTGCGACGATACGGTCACGGTCATATCAGGTTTACAAACAGGGATAGGATGAGCACC
>JAFZFY010000270.1 GCA_017555665.1 Pseudomonadota bacterium
CGTGCGTCGTGTATCGGGCGAAGCGTGTGCCCAAGGCTTTGTGAACACGGCGTGCGTCGTGTATCGGGCGAAGCGTGTGCCCATGGCATTGTGAACACGGCGTGCGTCGTGTATCGGGCGATGATGTGTGCGTGTGATTTCCTGGATGCGTCTAAATTACTTCAAAATGAGCGTCGCGATCAGGAAGCCGAGCATACCGGCGATCAGCACGATCAAACAGAGGATGAGAATGACCTGAGGCTGTATTTTGCCGTCTTTGATAATCTGAAAGCCGCCAGGTTCTGGGTCTCGACGCTTCAAAGATTGCAGTGATCCCTTTCCTCCGGCATTTCCTGCCTGACCGCCAGAGGCCGTGCCTGTCTGCTTGGAAGGCAGGAGCTGCTTGTAATCGCTCGTCTTGATCAGAGGAACCGTTTCGCCCAACGATGACGTGCCGGCGGCATCAGCTTCCTGTTTTGCTTTAAACTGCAGCTGAAGCGCTTCGAGCAATTCGGGGGTTGGGGCTTCCATGGGGATCGTATCGGTACCGCCGTCCAAGAGTTCCGGCGACACACCGAGATCATTGGTCAGCATATCGAAAGATTCGGCGAGATCCTGAGCCTCCGGGTCAATGACTTTACCCGCGCATTCGGTGGGGAGATTATCCATGTCATCGAGTTCAGAGGGGTCTTCAGGCTGAGCCGGGATCGCGATTGCAGTTGCCGAAGGGCAATCATCGGTTGATGAAAACGCCTGACTAAACATAGCCGCATCCGCCAGGGGCATCGTTTCTTGAGCAGGTGGATACTGCATGGGAACGACGGGTTGCGAAGCGAAGCTCGGCACAGACAAGGGCGCACTGGACTGCATGAGTGACGGTGCACTCGTATATGACGGTTGCGGCAGGCGTGGTCCGGAGCCGGTGCCCGGCATCTGCGGTAGTCGTGGCCCGGAGCCGGTGCCCGGCATCTGCGGCATACGTGGCCCGGAGCCGGTGCCCGACATCTGCGGCAGTCGTGGCCCGGAGCCGGTGCCCGACATCTGCGGCATACGTGGCCCGGAGCCGCTGCCCGACATCTGCGGCATACGTGGCCCGGAGTCGCTGCCCGAATGATACGGCTGCTGATAAGTCCGTATCGCCAATGAATCGTTACGGTTCGTCGCCAGATTGTCCGGTACAAAATTATCGTCACTAAAGTGATCGGGGGAGATCTCCGGAACGATAAATATGGACGGATCTTCAGCCATTTCGTCAGGCGCCATCAGGGCAAGCGGTGCCTTGACGACGGGGACATTGGCGCACAGGAAATTGATCCAGTCCTGCCGGCTGACAGTGCATTGATGCGCACTTGCAAACCCAAGCAATGCATCGCGAAACTCCAATGCCGTCTGATAGCGGTGGGATTTGTCGAGATCGACAGCCTTTTCGATGATCGCACACAGATCAGGTGGAAAGCTCGGATCGATCTTGAGCGGCGACACGTGCAAGCCACAACGCGCTTCCGTAATGATCTGATCGATGGAATCAGCGCGATAAAAGGGCACACCCAGGACTGCTTCATAGAGAATGATGGCCAGCGCATAGATATCTGAGCGGCGGTCGAGCGAGTCACACCAAGCCTGTTCAGGGCTCAGATATCTGAATTTGCCGCGTATGATATCGGTCGGGGTTGCCGTCAGGCGACCTTCGGCTTTAGCGATGCCAAAATCGCCAAGCTTGATCCGGCCGTCAGACCCGAAATAGATATTTTCCGGAGTCACATCGCGGTGAACGATCTGCTTCGGATTGCCCATGAAATCCTTAAGCTCGTGAACGGCATGCAGCCCTTTCGCCACCTGACTGACGATGTGGATTGCAAATGGATAGGGCAACGACTGCTGTTTGGCGTGTAATGCATTGATCAGATAACGGAGATCCTTCGCATCGAAATACTCCATCGTGAGAAAAGCATTACCGTTTTCAACGCAAAAGTTAAAGATCGTGACGACATTCGGATGACGCAGCGGACCTGCACACTCCAGCTCGGTCATGATCGAGTCATAAAATTCGCTATCGCCCGCTACGGCAGGCCTCACGCACTTGCAGACCAGGCACTTTTCCTCGCCAGATGTCGTCGGGGCTTTCGCGAGATAGATTTCAGCGATACTTCCTTCGGCAATCTTTTCGATGAGTGTACATGCACCTAGTTTCATGGATTCGAATCGATTAGGGTTGAAAATCCGAGGCAGGATAAAGTCTCAGAAAGTCGTTATGGTGATGCTTCCGTTCTAGGATAGAAATCAGCAAGCCTGATTCGCGTTCAAAAATCGCATAGATGCCGTCTTCCGCTGTATTCAGATTGACTGGCTGACCATTGAGAAGTTTGTACGCCTGTGTTCTGGAAAGGTTGATGGAGGGAAAATGCGCTACCGCTTCGGCACAAGGCCGCATGAAAGGTCTAATATCGTCTTGTTTAAGAATAAAATCGAGTGTTTTTGCCTGTTCGATACCAAAATGGCAGGAACGTGTCCGGCGAAGCGCTTTCAGATAGGCTTGTGAATGAAGCGCCACGCCGAGATCTCGCGCAATTGAGCGGATATACGTACCGCCGGAACAAGCGACATCAAGCTCGATGGTCGGATCGCCGGGCAGCGCACACGACAGAACCGCAATCTCGTAAATCTCGACCTCACGCGACGGCATCTCGAATTCTTCGCCGTTTCGCGCGAGATCATAGGCCCGTCTGCCATCGATATGCAGGGCTGAAAACCTCGGCGGAATCTGGCTGATCCTGCCGCGAAAGGCGTCGAGTGCCGTGTCCAGAGATGCCCGTGTGATATGTTCAAAAGGTGCAGTCTGTATAACCTCGCCCTCGATATCGTCCGTCGTAGTGCTCGCCCCGAACGTGACTGTCGCCGTATATCGCTTGTCACTGCCAAGAAAATACCGGAGCAGGCGCGTCGCTTTCCCGATCGCAACCACCAGAAGTCCGGATGCATTCGGATCGAGCGTGCCGCCGTGACCGATCTTTTTGGATGTCTTCTGAATGGAGAAACGGCGGTTGAGCTGCCTGATCGCATCAAACGAGGTGATGCCTGTGGGTTTGTCGATGAGGAGAAAGCCATTGAGCGGCGCGACTTCTGCGAGATCCATTATTTTGTTCATCTTTTGAAAGAATGTATTAGAAGCTCTCTGTTCCGCGGATGGCGATCCGCGAAATCGTTGCAGATTAATAATACTGAGGGTATAGAAGGTCAATTTTGC
Source organism: Pseudomonadota bacterium (assembly GCA_017555665.1). Classification (GTDB taxonomy): domain Bacteria; phylum Myxococcota_A; class Bradymonadia; order UBA4248; family UBA4248; genus UBA4248. The sequence goes on from JAFZFY010000270.1 coordinate 3,224, forward strand.
GCTGTGTGCATCTCAGCGCATCTCACGAAGGATATCCTGACAGGGACAGTGTTTCCTGTATTGAAATCGTTACAGCTCGGTATGATGCGCATGGCATCATCAGACACGCCTCGACCGGGGAGGATAGGCAGACTCGGTGGCATCGTGATGCGCCATAAAATCGGCGCAAAGCGGTTTCGAGGTTTCGATAGCCGTCACATCGTACAAAAAGACCATAGTAAGAAGAGGGCAGATATGCAGAGACATGTGAAAAAGCTGGCGTTGGTATTGGCTGCGTCAACTTTGGGTTTTCCGGCGTTTTCATGGGCACAGGATGCGCCAGCACCGGCAGAAACGCCGGAAACGGATGCAGCTCCGAATGCCGCTCAAGGGGAAAGCACTTCTGCAAACGTCCCTGCCGATACACAGACCCCTGCGCCTGCAGCGTCGGCAGACGCTGCCGACAAAACCGAGCCTGCGCCTCAGCCGGCACAGAGCATACCTGACACGCTTGCCTCCAAGCGCACAAGCCAGGAAGCGCGAAAAGAAGCCATGCGTGGTCTCGCGAACAGCTATTCTCCCGAAGCCGTCCAGCCTGCCGCACAAAAAAATACAGCCGCCCAGACGGCTGATAGCGCGATTGCCCCGCGCTTCATACCCGCCGCGCCTAAGACTTCTGAACGGATGCCGCGATTCGAGCATCACGGCTATTTCCGCACGCGTCTGAACGCTTTTGGCAATTACGACCTCAGCACGCGCGGCACATCGCCGGTCGCCGCCCCGCTTGATTCTGAAGACAGAGGCGCTTCGCAGCAGGAAAATATCGCGGCTTCCGACACGGATGCCCTCCTCGGTGCAAACATGCGCTTCCGATACTCGCCAACGGTGCATATCACGGAGTCTGTGCGCGTCGCCGGCTCCTTTGATATCATGGATAACTTTGTCCTCGGAACCACGCCAAACGGGCTTCGCACGAACTGGGGGGCAAACGAATTCTTCTCATTCAATGGCGCTGAACCCGTCAACACCGAGACGATCGGCAGAAATGCACTGACCGTCAAGGCGCTCTACGGCGAAGCCGACACGATCATCGGAACATTCAAAGCCGGCCGTGTTCCCGCCCACTGGGGTCTCGGCATTATCTATAACGACGGCGGTGTCTATAAACGCGATCAGCAGATCATTGAAGGCAAAGGCTGGAAATGCCTCGATTGCGACAGCTCAGATGCCGTTGACCGTGTCGAATACAGGATCCGTGATCCCTTCCTGGATATCCTCTACCTTGACTTCTCCTGGGATTTCGTCAACTCCGGGCTCGCAAGCTACAACCTGCAGCAGGACTCTATCGGGCAGGCGTTTGATCTGACCGATAACGACGATGTCCTTCAGTTCACCCTTTCGATCTTTGACCGCCCGATATCCCGGCAGGAGATCGATGAACGATACAGAGCGCTCTTCGAAACCAAGACCTGGACGGCAGACTGGGGGCTGCTCTTCTCCTATCGCAAGCAAAGCCTCGCTGTCGAAACGGATACGGCCAAATCCGGCATGACATCCGGTGACGGCGCAGCCGCGACCTATGATCTCTACGACAAGGATGCGACCGCTTATATCGTCGACCTCTGGGGCCGCTTCTTCGTGCCGTGTCCTCATGATGTCACGCTTCGGCTGGAAGCCGAACTCGTCGGCGCGTTCGGAAGCGTGACTCGCGACAACGGGGACGAAGGCTCCGCCCGCGATATCTTGCAGATCGGCGCCGCGCTCGAAGCCGAAGTCTGGTGGAAAGACCTCATCGCCGGCGCAAAAACAGGTGTCGCCTGGGCCGACAATATGGTCTACAGCGGTCACCAGCTCATCGAAAAAGTCGACGATTTCAAAATGGGTTCCCTCCTCCGATTCGACCCGAATTATATGGTCGATGAGATCATGTTCAGCGAGCTCATGGGCGGCATCAATAACGCCTGGTATCTCAACCTCTACGGCGAATACAAGTTCCCGATCACGATGCCACAGATGACGATGGCCCTTGGCGCGCGCCTTGACCTCACCACGGCGGTACCGATCGTCAAAGAAGCGACACCGGGAGATGCGTCCTGGTATGGGTTTGAAGGCGATATCAAGCTCTTCTATGACGAATCCGACAGGTTCAGGTTTGAAATCGGTGCCGGGCTCTTTGTGCCCGGAAACGCCTGGACAAACCGTGCCAAGAGCAATTATCCCATCCTTCCGTCACAAAGCGTGTACGAAGACTCGACATCTAAAGACTATGACCCGGAACTTGCCTGGAACGTCGTCGCAAATCTCTATTTCATGTTCTAATCGGGTAAACATATGAAGAAGATCCTACTGCTCTGTATCCTGGCGCTCTTTTTCTGTGCCTGTTCCAAAAAAGATGAGCCGAAGAACAGTCCCAAGACTGTAGATCTCGGCGAAGTGACTGCCGATGAGCAGGACGCGGACGCTGACAATGCGGAAAATGAACCACGGAATATCAAAGCCAAACGCGCGCAGGCGGATGACTCGGAGAAAGCCGATGCCAAAGATGCTTCCCCTAAAAAGAAAGGGGTGCGCGAAGCGCGAAAAGGCGACAAGCCATACAGAGGCAGACAGGCAGCCGCTGAAAAACCTGAAGAAACGCCCGAACCTGCTGCCGAGGCTTTCGATTTCTCTGATGACGAAAAGGACGAAGTTGCAGCCAAGGCGCCGGCCAATCCGGAGCCGAGAATGCCCAAGGTCCGTCAGGGCATGAGCATCGAAAAACTCATCAACATACGCGAGTTCCGCGAAAAAACAGGCTATTCTGGGGCGCTCTCGGAAGACTGGCTGCTCGGACAGAATCCCGATCAGAAATATAATGCCATGCGCATTTCCCCGGATAACGACAAAGATCTCGGTTTCTCCATTCAGGTCTGGAAACCGGGTAACGAATCTGCCGCTGCCAAACGATTCGAAGATCTGTTCAAGCAATCTTTCGGCGGTCAGAAAGTCAAGCAGCTCGCGAATGATGCGTTCTCCTCAAATCACCACAAGCTCAACGAGCTCGCTTTCTTTGAAAGATCCAAGCGCGCGACGGTCCTGCTTTCCTGCTCCGAGTCCATCTGCAGCATGGATCAGCTTAAAGAGATCGCCATGAGCATTCAAAGACGCCTCTAAGCCTTTATTTTACGGCGCGTTTCTTCACGGATGGCAGGGGGAAGTCTCCCCCTGCGCGGCTATCTCGGCTTCCGGGCGGTACGCCCGAAAGCCTCTATACGCCGCTACCCCCTCGTCTTTTTCACATCCCATAGGCTGCGCAGGACGCAACGCGATAGGGTTGCGATATGTTCGCCATTTACGATATAGATAGAAATTTTATGCGCAATTTCGCGCTATTTCAGAAGGGAGATAAAAATGAGCTGCTGCAAATGTCAAAATGGACTCGACGTTTTAACGATCGCACATCCCAACACGAAAGGTGTCGCCGATGTTGAACATGTGACGCCCAAAGATCTCGCGGGCATCATCGACCACACGTATCTCAAACCGGATGCCGATCGCGCCCAGATCGAGAAACTCTGCGCAGAAGCACGCGAATATCACTTTGCAAGCGTTTGCGTGAACTCGACAATGGTTCACCTCGCCAGCGACCTTCTGAAGGATAGCGGCGTAAACGTCTGTGCCGTCATCGGGTTCCCTCTCGGCGCAGGCACCACGGCATCGAAGGTGTTTGAAGCTCAGGAAGCCGTCCGTTGCGGCGCTGTCGAAGTCGATATGGTCATCAACGTCGGCGCACTCAAGAGCAAGGATTACAAGCTCGTCGAATACGATATCCGCAAAGTTGTCGAAGGTGTCGAAGGCACGCTCGTCAAGGTCATCATTGAGACCTGCCTGCTGACGGATGAAGAGAAAGTCATCGCCTGCGCGCTCTCGAAAGCCGCTGGTGCGCATTTCGTCAAAACAAGCACTGGCTTCTCAAAAGGCGGTGCCACGGTCGAAGATATCGCCCTCATGCGTCGTGTCGTGGGTGAAGAAATGGGCGTGAAGGCTTCTGGCGGCATCCGTGATGCCGCGACCGCCATCGCCATGGTCAAAGCCGGTGCCACACGTCTTGGCGTTTCTGCGGGTGTCGCGATTGTCAACAGCAAAACCTCCGACTCCGACTATTAATCCGCCCCACACGATAGATACAAACACCGAGGCTATGTTCGGATAGCCTCAAATATTGTGCCCCCTCAAGACAGGGGGCACCCTTCTGCCTGCATGTATCGCGACTTCGAGCCGAACAGATTTCGTTCATGTATAGAGTTCGGACAATTTGCGAAGCTCCTCCCAAAACTTTCGCTCAAAAGCCTTATCGCTGCATGTCAGTTTCTCGATATATCCTGTAAACGACATCAGCCACGGAGCCATTTCTTCCGCATCACAGACTTCGATACGGAAATATCTCCGATATGGTCCCAACGACATCACGGAGCCGCAACGCTTCTCGCGCTCCAGTCGTTCTAGGACATGGGCCTCTTCAGGGCTGGTGCTGACGGTCATCTCGACCGTGACGAAATGCTGAAGGTCACGGCAAGTCACGCCCCAAAGATGCGACTTGAGCCACGCGTGGTTGCGCTCAACGGCTTCCCGGTCGATCGGTGTCTTGACCGGCGTGATGCTGACGATATCGTCCAAACGGATCGCCTCGTAACGCCATACATCCTTTGAATCTTCCGCGAGTGCGAGCAGCCAGCGCCTGCCCGTGCCTACGCTTACACGGATCTCAAGCGGGCAAAGCGTCCACACCAGAAGCTTGTCATGACCCGCAATATCTCGATAGAACTTGGCTCTGATCCGCTTCTGCTCCGAAATGGCCTCGACTGCCGCCAGAAGCACTTCGCTGTCAAGAATATGGTGTATGTAGTGATGCTTGAATATAAATATATTCGGATCAATGCGATATTTGTGCGTCAAGTATGTGCCGACAATGCTCAGGGTGCCGACCTCTGAATAGAATGCAAGCGCATTTTTCCATGCGCTGATATCACATGTCGCATGCGTGAGGCTGTAATACTTGTCTCGACCGACACGACTGCCGATCAGCAGCCCGATCGCTTCAAAATCGTTCAGCTGCTTGCGGATGATATCCGGCGTGAGCGACCACTCTTCTGCATAACGTTTCCAGCACGCCTGCGACTGGCTGATCAGATCCGTGCATTTGTGCGGCACGCCATCCGACAGCAGATCAAGAATCGTAAAATACAAAAAGATATTCTTATTCGTGAATATCTTTGAACCAAAAACCGCATTGAGTGGGTTGTGACAACAGTTGCGGCAATCGAATTGGACATGAAAACGCTTGCCCTTGCTTCGCTCGTCAAATACCGAGGCGAAAGTCTCGTCCCCAAGCCAGTTCAGCATGCGCCTGCGAGCATTGTTGTAACTTTCGGGGCTTTTTTTCTGGTAGTCGTCTTGCCTGTTTTTGAACCCCTGGACACAGAAAGATCGCGCATAAGCGCGAATGGTGTCTAGCTTTTCAATCCTGTCTGCGTAAGTCATGCCTTTCCCCATTCGTCGGCGTTTGTCTGCCTGCAATGAGGAGAGGAAATGTACGACGGGCAAGCCGAAATGCGCAAAGGAAAAATGATGGCTGAACCGTGACCTTTTCATAAAAAATACACTTTCATTCTTTCATGGAAATTGGGCACGTGATATAGGCTCGCTCTGCTTTACGCGCCTGATGCGCCAAACAGTCCAGGAAGGAACGATATGCAGATTATCAGTGTTACTTATGACGATAAATACTTTAAATGCGGACGAATTCAGAACACGGCAAAGCCTGAATTCGTGAAGCTCAAGCAGTTTGCGGCCGACAAGAAGGGGCTTCGCGCGCTTGACGGTTGGATTGACGAGTGCTGCCAGAACGACCGTGCCACAGTCATGGTGAGCCTTGTCGCAGAAGATGCCCAAGGTCAGTCCCTGGCATTTCATTTCCACACAAACGGCATCCAGGTTATCCCGATGACATACTGGTATGTCGCAAACGCCATTCGCCGTGACCGGACGCACAGCCAGACGGCAGAGCTGATGGCTCGGCTGGCTGTCGATTCCCAGATGCGCTGGGAGCCGATGGCTGCGCCATGTGTCTCGCTTCGAAACGCATTGTTTGCGATGGAAGAAGCTCGCCTGGCCGGTTTGCAGAATTACGAGAAGAACCTCGCCTATCAGGCCGAAAGTTTCGATTTCCTGTTCAAGCTGACGCAAAATGCCGTGAACAAGCAGTCGGAAAAACAGAGCCTGGCCGCTGCTGAAGTCTGTCAGGTGATCGAGAAAAACGCCAGCTTCCGCGAAGATATGTCGATTCTTCGGTCTATTCCCGGCATGAACGACATGGCAGCTGCGGCGCTGATCCTGATTTATCGTGCATACGCGCCCAAAACAGGTTCGCAGTGCGCCGCCATGCTCAAGCTTGCCAAAGGCGGCAAGTTCAGCAGAAGCGATTACCGTTACTCGGAATTCAAGCTGGCACGCCGCCTGGTATTCGACATGGCTGCAAACCTTGACGTGGACACGGCGTGGTGTGCCGATCTCGTCAAACGCTTCGAATCCCAAAACAAACCCGAAAACATCATGGCTATGGCAGCTGCCCACAAGCTCGTGCGCATGGCGTGGTCAATGCTGAACAGCCGCAAAACTTATGGTGCATGATGTTCCGCCCGGATGTCTGCCAGCTTGAGAGTGCTTGGCTTCGTAACCGCGCGACAACGCATCTGCCTGTCGATGATGCCGTGCGCGCGGTTTATGAATATGCCCTCCGGCTTTGCCGCGTCACACGGCTCCGAATCGGTCATAGAACGGTAGAGACCGCGCCGATCTTGGGCGAGTTGCGCGGGCAGATACTCGATGCCGTATGGCAGCTCGCGACAGACAGACACGACTTGGAAGCGAGTGATGCTTACAGTCATCCGGGAAGCCTGGCCGCGTCTGCGGTTTGGGCACAGCGCGATATCCTCGATTTTTATCCGCAGATGTCCGGACTGCTTCATGAGGCAGTCGGCCGCTTTAAAACCGCAGGCATCGATCCTCACGAGATCGAAGCCGATCTCCGCGAGAAAAAACTTGTCCTTGCGCTGGGCGGCGGCGGGGGCACTGGCTTCGTTCACCTGAGCCTTTTCCAATGGCTTGAGGAATGTGACATTCAGCCCGCACTCATCACGGGCACCTCGATTGGCGCGCTTTTAGGCTATTTGCGGGCACTTCAGGATCATTACGATGCCGCGCTTACGACGCTCAAATTGCCAGGTATCTGGCGCATCACACGATGCCTCAGCCCTTGCCTTGATACGGGCACGCATGGCCTGATGGGGCTCTGCCAGATCGATCTGACACAGGTCTTTGAAACGATTTCACACGCTTTCGGCTGGACCGCCCTGCCTGGCTTTCATGAATTGCGGATCCCTTTTGCTTGCGTGGCTTCGGGCATCGTCCAGGCGCCAGGCCTCCCCGAGCTCGTCGAGCCAAAGGGCAACGGCTTCATCAGCAGCCTTCTTCTCCTGACAAAACTCGGCTGGCAGAAGGGCATCCGCCATGCCTCAAATATCGCCGGCCTGCTGACGAGCCGCGATGCTGTACGCCCCGTCGTGTTCGGCAACGACGAACTGACCAGGCGTATGACTGCCACGGATGCCATTTCTTTTTCGATGCTCGTTCCGGGCGTGCTCAATTACGAAATCCCTAAAAATCACTATAAAAGCCGAGAAACGCTCGATCTCATCTTCAAACGTGACGGGCTTTACAGACTGGCAGACGGAGGGCTCGCTTCTAATGTGCCTGTCCGGGCTGCACATGGCGCGATCTGTAACGGCCGCATCGGCACCGAAAACGTCTATATTCTCGGCGTTGATGTTTTCGCGCCTCAGCCCACAGATGGCTTGTTCTATCCGCTTCAGAAGATTGCCAATGCCAATGTGCATGTCGATGCGCGTCAGGCGGATGTCGTCGTTCGCCCCGATTATCTTCTCAGCCCGATGAATCTCGCGCCCACGCTCGGGCAGCTCCGCTCGCTGAACACCAAGTTCCGCAAAGATTTCGCGCCCGAGATGAAAATCCTTCAGTACGCGCTCGCGCCGCTTTGGCCGCTTGTGTGCTGATATATTTCCCCTCTCCATGTGTTTTAGGAAAGGACAAAATGAACGCCGTAGGCGTTCCGGCGAGTAGCCCCCGGTTGGCGCAAAAAAATCCCCCACCCGTTGGGGCAGGGGAGTTTTTAAGGCCACTCACAAAGGTGATTGTAAACTCAAGGTCATTGACAACCCCAGGGTTCCCCTTTCCATACATAACCGGGCTTGCAGACAGAATTACATGTCCCGTTTACGCAGGTTGTAACGGACTGACCAGAAAGCGCCTTGCATTTATTACCATGCGCCCCACAGTTATTTATCGAATCATCTTCGCAATAACTGTCGAAAACTTTATCATAATAATAATGATAACCTTTAGCGCAAACGCACTCTCTTTTTTTGCAGTGTTGCAATTTCTTGCACTGTTTCTCTTCGGTGCCACAATTATCATCGGTGTCAAGCTTACAGCCGGAGCCATTATACAGCTTGCTATACCCATCGTCACAAACATTCGAGCAGCTCCACACCGAAAGAAGATATTCATATTTGCAGGTATGCGTTGCATGTTCATAAGTAGGACAGACGTCTTCATGTGAAGCACAATGCTCTATGGTGTTCTGCTCACACGCATTGTTGTATTCGTGGTATCCATAGTCGCATGTAAAAGTGCATTCTTTGTTGGTACAACTAATTTGGGAATTTGAAGGTTGAGGACACTTGTTGCCATGCGAACCACAATTATATACGGAGTCATACTCGCACTGATTGTTGTAAACATGGTAATTCTCATTACAGGTAAAGGTGCATTGCCCATTGGTACAAGCATTTTGTGCATTGGCGACATTGCACTTGAGGCCCTGACCGCCGCAATTGTTTACATCATTTGTTTCACAGGCGAAGCCATTGCGATGGTATCCAACGGGACATTCATAGGCGCATTGTCCATTGGAACAGGTAGCCGTGCCACTGTTAATATAACAACGGTAGTCATGGTAACCGCAGTTGTTCGTATCATCCGCTTCGCAGCCGCGGTTATAGCTATGGTATCCTGCGTTACATTGATAGGTGCATTGCCCATTGGAACAACTGTTATTGGCGTTGGCAACGCTGCACTTATTGCCATGGGTGCCGCAGTTGTTTACATTATTCGCTTCGCAGGCACCTTCATATAAATGGTATCCCTCATTACAGGTAAGCACGCATTGGCCATTGGTGCAAACATTCGAGCCATTGGCAACATTACTGCAAGCATTGCCATGCTCACCGCAGTTGTTATTGTCATCCTTTTCACAGCCATTGTTGTGATTGTGGTATCCGGAATCACAACTTATGATGCAATACCCACCTCCTGTATGACAACTATTTGTGGCGTGTTCAGCATTGCACTTGCTGCCATGGGCACCGCAGTTGTTGATATCATTTTGTTCACAGCCGTTGTTATAATCGTGGTATCCCCAATTACAATTAAATGTGCAAGCTTTTTGGGTACAGTAACTTGTGGCATTGGCAATGCTGGCGCACTTGTTGCCATGGGTACCGCAGTTGTTGGTGTCATCCTTTTCACAGCCGTTGTTGTAATCGTGGTAGCCTGAATTGCATGTGTGTTTGCATGTTGCATCAATACAGCTATTCATAGCATTGGCAACATTGCATGTTTTGCCATGCTCACCGCAGTTATTATTGCTTTCCGCCTCACAACCGCCGTCATAGAGATGATAATTTGAGTGGCAACTTGCGATGGCACATGCGCCATTCTCACATTTCCAATTGGCATTGCCGCCTGCACATTTCTTTTCCAATACACCACAGTTATTCACAGTGTCTTCTACACAGTATTGTGCATACGGCGGAGTTTTATCCTGATGTTCGTGATAGTTTGCGTCGCATTTGGTCACCACACATTTGCCGGCTTCACAGGTCATCGTTCCATGGGGATCTGTACACTTATTGCCATGTGAACCGCAGTTATCCATGCTGTCTGACTCGCAGTTTTCATTGTACAGGTGCTTGCCTTCACCACACCCATTGGCGATGCACTCTTTGTTCTGGCAGACTATGATTTGGTTGCCCACGGATGCACACTTTTTGCCTTCTTCACCGCAATTGTCTAAAGTGTCTGGACAACACCCTTTGGATTCACATGCATGGTAATTGGGACTGCATTGGTACACGCATTCGCCGGCTTCGCAGGATGCCTTTCCAGCTGCAGAATTCAGGTACAAACACTTTTTGCCTTCTTCACCACAATCATCGACAGAATCATGGCGACATATATCCCAGAACTTAAAATAGTGAAAGCCGATATCGCAAGACTGGAACACGCACCCGCCATTTTCACACACATCTTTACCATGCCATCTTTCGCACTTACGGCCAACGGCGCCGCAGTTGTCATCGTCACTCGGTTCACATGTCCCTTCTTGTCGATTTTGATGATAACCCTTATCGCATGTAAAGCCGCATACTGGATTAATACCATTAAGGTTCCCACAACCAGGAGTACCATGTTCTACCGGCTGGTTACAGGCCTTGCCATGTTCGCCACAATTGTCGTCACTATTTTTCTCACATTCGTTATTGTAGATATGATACCCTTGTGCACAGCGCTCAACTACGCATTCGCCGGTTTCTTTGACACATTGTTTAAAGGTAGCTACGCCGTCCCATGCTGAGCACTTAATGCCCAGACCACCACAGTTCACGAAGGAATTTTCATAACAGCCGAATCCACCTCCTATAGTTTCTGCTGCAAAGCCATTCTCGCATTTCTGACAAATGATTTTGCCGTTCTCATCAGAATTCATGACATGGTTCTCTGGACACGGCAGTGTGCATATCCCTTCCCAACAAATGGCATCATTCCCCAAGAGCGCTTTACAATTTTTTGTGGGAAAACCACAATGCTCTGCATCATTCGGTTCACAGCTGCGGGTTTCGGTATTGAAATACTCTACATTCCAGCTGCATTGAGCACAGATGCCGTCAACCAACTCACCGCCACATTGACATACTCCGTCAAAACAAAAGGCTTGTCCCATATCCAGGCAGTTATTTGTGAAACTCCCGCAGTGCTCATCCGAATTGTTTTCGCAGTGGTCGATATGCCAGTACATACCGGCATCGCATGATGATTTCTCCGGCACACAGATGCCGCCCTCATATCGAAAACCCTCATCGCATATCGAAACACATCCGCCGTTTTGATATTGATAACCTTTCTCACAAGACTTCACACAGTTGCCGTCAACATATTGATAGCCCTCCGAGCATGCAGAAACACAGTTGCCGCTGGCATTATCATAGTGGAAGCCGTCCCCGCATACCGAGGTACATTGGCCGTCAACATATATAGACAATATGTAGTGACCTCACGTTGCATCTCTCGTGGATTTACCTGTAGACTGCATCGTGTGAAATAACCCGCGGTAACAGGGTTTACCGCACTGCAAGGAGGTCACTGAAATGGA
>JAFZFY010000271.1 GCA_017555665.1 Pseudomonadota bacterium
AGATAGGCGCGGCGTCCGGGCGTGACGAAGTCAGCCCGGACAGGCAGGCGTGACGCAGTCAGCCTGCCCCATCCAAGCCGCAGCCGCGAGACAGACGGTGCCGTGACTGGATGCGCATGCATTGGCAAAATGACCGAAAACACAGGACTTCAGAGCGCAATCGAACGCCATGACCGAGCCCCGACCCGGCAGGCGCGCAGACCGGCGTGCCTTTTCTTTTCAAGATGTGTCGTGGACAAACAACCGCCATGTTGTTACAATAACAGCGATTTTGTGGATTTGGAGCCGCCCATGAAAGTTATCGATCTTGCACATCTTGATCTTGATGCCTGGAACAACCCCAAAGCCCTTCTCATTTACGCGACCCAGCCGATGGAACCGCATATCCTTTGCGAGATCCGTGAAAGATATCCGGAGATGACGATCATCGGGATGAGTTCGAGTCTCGGCATTTTTCAGCCGGACGGCTTTTCAAGAGGCGCTTACGGCCTGCTTTTCTTTGAAGAAGACGGCGTCTCGAGCAGAAGCATGCTGCTCGACTTCGAGGGCGTGTCAGATGTCCGTGAGACGGTCGCGCGCGCGCTTGCGCGTTGGAAATCACCGAGAAGCCCCGCCAAACTGTACATCATGCCGACCCCCGGCCAGGAAGAGCGCATCATTGAAGGCATTTGCGACGTATTCACAGATGCCGTGCATATTTTCGGCGCGACGGCGGGCCACGACAAATTTCTCGAAAGCGCGTATGTTTTTCTGAACGACACGCGGACATCGCATGGCGTCGTCATCACCGAACTGGTGACCGGCAATTTTTTCTGCATGGTGACATGCGGCGGATATCTCGCGACACCGCGCCAGGGCACGGTCACTGCCGCAGAAGGGCGCAGGCTCGTTGCCATCAACGGCATGCCGGCAGCCGAAGTTTACAACGACTGGACGAACCGTCGTTTTGACGCGTACATCCAGCGCGGTGGCGAATTGCCGCGCTCGGCGGGGCTGTATCCGCTGGGACGCACGATCACGTCTGAACCGGAATGCGGCTACTGGCTGTCGCATCCGTTTCAGGTCGACGCGCAGGGAGCGATCCAGCTCTTTTCCGAGATCCCCGTGGGTGCGGAAATCCACCTCATGCGAGCCACAGAGAACGCGCTTGTCGAGCACGTCGTGACGGCTGTCGAGACATCGATCCGCCAGGTCCGTCAGGGCAGCATCTCTGCCGTCATGATCATGTATTGCGCGGGATGCGCGTCGATCATTTCCGAAAACATGCCTGATATCAGCCATATCCTCCGCAGATCATTCGGCTCTATCCCGTTCATCGGCTGCGTGACACTCGGCGAACAGGGGCGGCTTCTCAATGCACATCACAATTATCACGGCAACATGATGATCGGCATCAACCTGATTTTGCAGTGACCCGTGCCGGTCTTGCAGCCGTGGGCGCGGCCTATGCGCCTGCGGCGCATACGGCCTGCGCGCGGCGCTATGCGCAAACGCATACGCGCCGCTTTTTATCTGTCAGTCCACAAGGATCTTGAGCGACGGCGTGAGTGCCATCGCGTAATCACGAAGCGTCACCAGGATGACATAGCGGCCTGCATCTGCCGGATCATTATAGAGATGCGTGTCTTTAAGGATGCCGGACACGAATTTCCACGGTGCGCGGATCACGTCCTCGTTGACGAGCACGGGCAGCACGCCCCAGTACAGGCTCATGCGGGCGCATATACGCGTTTCCGTGCTCATGCCGATGATCGGGGCATTCGGGCGTTCTTCGGAAACCATTCGCGTTGTCAGGCCCGTCTTGGCGCACACCGCGATCGCCTTGGCGTTCAGCTCGCGTGCCATCTTAGTCGCCGAGCGCGAAAGCCCTTCCAGGAGCTGGTCAGCCATGCTGGATTCGTAATCCGCAAGATGCTCGTGCGAGATGAGCGAATAAAACCGGTCGGAATGCGCCTGATACCCTTCGATCATGCGGACGATCCTGTCCATCGTGCGCACAGCCTCGACGGGGTATTTTCCGACAGACGTTTCGCCGGAAAGCATGACGGCATCCGCGCCAGCCATCGCCGCCCATGCGACATCCGTCACTTCGGCGCGTGTCGGCGTGCCTGCCCCGATCATCGATTCAAGCATCTGGGTCGCGATCACGACGGGCTTGTTCGCGCACACCGCCATACGGGTCAGCTCTTTCTGGATAAGCGGAATCTCTTCTGCCGGCATCTCGACACCGAGATCGCCACGCGCGACCATGATCGCATCGGATGCCTCCAGGATCTCGGCGATGTTCCGGATCGCTTCGGGCTTCTCGATCTTCGACATGACGGGGATATCAGCGCCTCTGTCGGCAATAAACCGCTTGAGCTCGATCACGTCTTTAGCGGATCGAACGAACGAGAGCGCCAGATAATCCACGCCGAGCTTGCAGGCGAATTCGGCATCGCTCTTATCCTTCTCTGTAAAGGACGGCGTCGATATCTCGACATTCGGCAGGTTGATGCCCTTTCTGTCAGAGATCACGCCGCCGCGAATGACCGTGCATGCGATCTCCGTATCCTCGACGCGCTCGACGCGAAGCTCGCGCGTGCCGTCAGCCATGAGGATGCGGTCTCCCGGCTTTACATCCTTGGCCAGAAACTCATATTCGCTCGGAATCAGCCCGTCATGCCCCATGACGCGCCGGACCGTGATGGTGACCGAACCGCCTTCGACGAGGTCGATGCTGCCGTTCTCAAAGTGACCGACACGGATCTTCGGGCCGCAGAGATCCCCGAGCACCGCCACATTTCTGCCGCTCCGGGCAATCGCTTCCCGAATCAGGCGGTAATTTTTTTCGTGTGTTTCATGGGTGCCGTGAGAAAAGTTCAGACGGAACACATCCACACCCGCCCGGATCAGCTCATCCAGGACTTCTGGCGTAGAACAAGCCGGTCCCTGTGTCGCTACGATCTTTGTGCGGCGAAACGAAAGCAGATGCTTGTTGAATGACAAATTTTCCATACCCAATCTCCTCCTCTGTCTTATGTTTTGACTGTGCGATTCAACCATATATTCGGCATCCCACCGCCCTCGCGTCCCGCCCCCCGTGAGGAAGGCCGTGGAATGCAGCCCGCATCCTCTGGAATGTGCAGAGAGACGGCAGATTCATAAGTATCCTATTCCTATTGTTTTGGTGTCATGGCAGACTATTTCTTTGGGGCTTCAGGAATGATCGCAGGCGGTATCGCGGATCTCATGTGCGAAACCTCCTCAAGCTTCTCATCCCTGAGGTGATAAATGACCCATGACGTATCCTGGTTGCTGTCGATCATGGGTGCCGCAACGCGGGCATGTGAAGTGAGCTGGCTGATGACTGCCTGCGGGATCTCCGCCACAGCCGCCGTAAAGATGACGACATCATAGGGCGCGAAACGCGCATAGCCCTCCAGGCCATTCCCGTTCCTCAAGCGCACATTCGTAATCTTGAGCCTTTCAAGATTCTGTCTCGCGACCTCATACAGATATTCAATAATTTCTACAGAATACACTTCAGTGCATATCCGGCTGAGAATGGCAGCAAAATATCCGGATCCCGTGCCGATCTCCAGCACGCGGTCGGCCGGTTGCAGGTTGAGCTCGGATAGCACGAAGGCCATATCCGAGAACCTGAGCGAAGCCTGGCCGCTTCCGATCGGCAGCGATACATCGTCATAGACGCGGTGCCGGGCGATATCGTTTACAAAGAAGTATCTTGCGATCGAACTGAAGGCATCGAGCTCCGTCGCCTTGAGTTTTGGAAAGTCGTGTCGGAGCTTTTCAATCATCTCATTCTTTTGATCCATGATCATACCGGCCTGCCCTGCGACAGGGACGACAATTTTTTCCTGTTCTTTTGCGCATCCAAAAAAAACAAGCGAGTTCAGGGTGATAAGCGTGATCAACAATAATTTTTTCATATCCGCGAAGCCCTCAGAATGCTTTATCCGCACGGATCAGCCCCGCCTGACCGGTTTTCTGAAGATATACGGCCGTGATATCCGGTGTCTCGGGCGAATGGCAGAGTTCATCGAGTTCGTTCAGGCTGTAGTCTGCGACACACCTGCCGTGATGCAGGATAAAAAACCGATTGCACATCGCATGAAGCATGTCGAGGATATGACTTGATATCAGTATCGCGCGACCTTGTGCCACATAGGATTTCAAAAATTTCCCAATTCTGTAAGTGCTTTCCGGGTCAAGTCCGACAAAAGATTCATCCAGGATGACGAGATCAGGAGAGCCGACAAGCGCGCCGGCCATAGCAATTTTTCGAGCCATGCCGCCGGAATACTCGCGGATCAGCCTTTTGCGCGCATCGTTCAGATCGCAGAGCTCCAGCAGCGCCTGGATCTCGCTTTCGCTGTCTCCCGGCGCACAGCCGCGTATCTGCGCGACCAGCATCAAAAATTCTTCACCGGTGAGATAGTTGTACAAGTCAAGATCCTGAGAGACATAGCCGAAATGCTGCCGCGCCTCGACTGGCTCGCTGGCGATATCATGGCCGCATATTCGGATAGAGCCGGTATCGATCGAGGCCAAGCCTGCAACAGCGCGCATCGTTGTCGACTTGCCCGCGCCGTTCTGTCCGATAAAAGCGACCGCCTCTCCAGGCTTGATTGTCATCGACAATGCATCGACAGCCGTCAGCCTGCCATAAGATTTCGTTAATTCCGTGATTTCCAGGATAGGCTTCATATCTTTAAGATCCCTATAGGATCGCTACAATGGCGAAAAACAGCGCGCAAGCGCCGGTGAACAGGACCGATCGCCTTCCGGGAACGGCATGATATCCCAGCAGCGCGGTGATCAGAAAAAGGGCAGCCATCACGGCCACGCCCTGCAGCATGCCAGCCCCAAGCCCGTGTGCAGAAGCTGTCGGGACAGCAACCGCAAGTCCAGCAAGGACAGAAGGCACCGTGACAAGGCGTATGCATGCAGACAATCGGGCGCGAAGCGCTTCATCCTCGCGAAGCGGAAGGCAGCGAAGCTGTTCGGGTGCCAGCCGGCTGACGGAAAGCCACGGATGGCTGAACACGATCACGGGAAGGATTGCAAAACACCCTGGCCGCAAGGCTGTCATGCCCAGAGATTCAGGACTGTGAAGATAACTGGCCGCCAAAACGAGTTCACACACGATCACCAGAATCGAGGACAGCGTGAATTTACGGCGGCACTGAGCCACCCATGCACACGAAAGCGCGCGTGTCTTCGAATGAGCCCCGGCCCGGCTGATCGCCTGATATGTCGCGTCTCCGACGAAGTCATACTCGGCATTCAGGACGATGCGGTCGTTATCCATGAAGCAGGCCAGGATGCGGTAATATCGCTTTTTATAGACGCGCGAGGCATAAAACATGGCCACTGCAAATGCGCCAGCCGTGATCCCTGCCGCGGTCAATGCGGCGTCGATAAAGCCTGGTTTCAGGAGCGCTTCCGCAAGCAGTTTCAGGAGAAGCGTCGTGATCAGGGAACCGCCAAGCGCGATCGCAGGCGCCATGCTGAACGCCATGATGCCGAACCCTGCCTGTCCTTTTTTTTCCGTTGCCATATCGCCTGTATAGACGAGGACGGCAAGCGCCAGTGCCGCGCACACGCACAGGCCTGCCGGCCATAGCGATATGCATAACAAGGCGATAGATGGCTCACAAAACAGCTGGGGAGCCCAGAAAAACACCCATGGGATGGTCGTGATCGCGACCCATGAAAATACACGCCTGAGCTGATAGTTCAATATATCCCGGGCATGGACAGGCCATGGCGCAAGAAGCTTCACCTCGCGGCTGCGAAATAAAAGTTCCATCATCAGATACGACAAAAAAGCGGTCGCGATCGCGGTCAGCCAGAAAGCGATCTCAAGCCAGTCGCCGCCCGGATGTTCGGGAATCGCGCCGGATGCGGTGCCGACAAAAAAATAAGACAGCACCGCAAGCGCCGGAAGCGCACACGCAAAGCCGATGACCTGCCCCCTGGTTGGCCTTATGCCAAAACTTTTGCCAAGCACTCGCGGAACATTAGTCATGGAATGGCATCCTTACCGGGCGCTCCGATTTATAAAGCACTTTTGTCTGCTGGGTCTTGTTGCTTCCGGGAACATCTTCCTGGCTCACATAGGCCGGACGCGGTCCGGAACTCTGTCCCAGCACGCACTCGATCTCACGTTCGATGGAGAGGATGCGACGCTCGGCAAGACGGGCGAGCTGTGGATCCGGATTCTGCTTCAGAAAGGCGCTGTAATTCTGATGAGCGACTTCATACTGGCCGACACGGTATGCCTGTTCGGCTGTCTCGAAATAAGACACTGGACGTTCATGCCTATCCTGACATCCCCAGGATAAACACATGACTACCATGCAAATTCCAGCAGTATGCAACCGATCTTTCCACATCAATGACAGACTCCTCCATGTTTCCCCTGCCGTCTGTTTCATATACCATTATTCTGACCGTCAAATCAACACACCTACACGCTCTTACATATCAGATATATGCCTTGATATTTTACCGGGAAGGATGTAGGTATATATGGGATATTGGGCATACCATTTAACTATATCCCTGTTTCGACGATTCATAGGCCACCCATGACCAGGGGTGCAATTTTTATATGACATGAACATTCCACTTTCAGAAAACTATCGGAAACAGTCCAGCGCGGAGCACATGGACCGTCAGGGCGTAATCACAGCCCGTCAGGAGGGCAGGAAAGATTTCAGCGGCTGCTGTCTGGACGATCAGGATCTGAGCGGTCTCGACCTTGCCGGATGCGATTTTTCGGGCAGTTCATTTTCGGGAGCCAATCTGAGCAGCGCCGTGCTGGCAGATGCCAATTGCAGCCGTGCTGATTTTTCAGGTGCCATCCTGTCACGGGCAAATCTCAGCGGAAGCCAGCTGGGACAGGCGCGTTTAATCGCCTCAGACCTTGTGGGATGCGACTTGCGCAGAGCTTCCGCCCGGGCCGCCAATCTGAACAACGCCCTTCTGATACGTGCGAAGTTTAACGATGCCGATTTTCTGGGGGCAAACTTTTCAGGCGCCAATGCAACCGCAGCGCAGTTTGAATCCGTCAACCTTGAATGCGCTGATTTTTCAGGTGCCGCGCTGATGAATACCACGTTCTGTGCCTCTACATGTTCCTGGACCAATTTTACAAACGCGCGGCTCAACTGGGCCACGCTGTCGTGGTGTCTTCTCGAAGCGGCCGATTTTGAGAATGCCAATATCACGGGCGCAAACCTTCAGGGCGCGAACCTCAGTTTTGCAAATCTGAAAGATGTCGTTCTGACGGGTGCTGACCTCTACTTTGCAAATCTCAGCGGGACTTGCATGCCAGCCGGACCGCTCACATCGATTCGTGTCTCACACGCCAGCCTTACTAGCCAGACATACGAACGCTCCGGATGGTCAAGGGAACTGCTCAGGGAGTGGCAGAGAAAAGGCGCCGTCATCCTGGATTTTGAAGCATTCAGCCGAGATGTGCAGCTCTATATCCGCGAAGGAGACTGCAATCTGCGCATTTATTTTTCAAAGCCTGTCGAGAACAACGCACGCATTGCCCTGGAGGTCCTCATCTGGCATCTTACGCACGAGTCAAATACGCTCAGAATCCTTTCTGTTGCCAATGACAACACTAAAGGACAAGTGGCCTTTTTCTCTACGAAAGACGCCGATATCGAACTCTTCATCTCCGCACTCCGGGAAAAGACCTGGCTTGCGGATCGCGAATCCATGGAAAATGATTTCAAGACTTATCAAAACACATCCCGTGTCGGAAACATTGATATCATTGGGACGCTCAACGCCCTATCCAACGCGATCTATCACATCCAAGCGATTGTCCCTGCCCTTGAGGATGACAAGGCGTCTAAAGTACATGCGCGCCTAGAGCCTGGCGAATGCCATAACAATAAGACTCAGGTCTCATGGTCAAATATCACGCTCCCCAAAGTCACACGTTCCTGAGGCAATAGATACACCCTGAGTTGTGACCACATATTTAGTCTGAATTCAGCAGGCGCGGATATACACGAAAGCGCTTTCGTGCTTCCACGCCCTTTCTTTCAGAGAGGGCGTGACGCACAGGCTCCCCAAAGTCCTCGAGCATGCACACGCCGTCTATGCACGAGGCATCACAGATTGCCGTCAAGGCGGTGTTTTGCATGAGGTCACGGCTCAGAACATAAGCGTTTTCTGATGCCCTGATCTCCCATGACTTCAGAAAACGCCTATGGGCAGAACCGTAACACTGTGTGAATTTGAACTTGTCACGAAGGCTTTAAATGATTTATGACGCAATATATCCGGCTGGTCTTTCAGACACAGTCGAGTTCAACGACGCTCATGAGGGAATAATGAAAAAGATCTTAGCGCGCTGCGCAGTCATGACAGCTGTTCTGGGAAGCATTGCGATGGCGGGATGCTCTCTGGGAGACGAGACTCCTACAATCAAGAACCAGTTTGCAATCGCAGAGAACACGGTTTACTACTGCACGGACGGATTCGACAACGATTTGGACGGGCTTGCCGACTGTGAGGATCCAGACTGTCAGGCTGTTGGCACGAAAGAAATCCCCGGACCTGGCGCGATCTGCTGCCCGGGCGTGACCGATGCAAACGGCATCTGGAGCCCCGCAGAAAATACGCCTTTTGCTTGCTCGGATGGCATCGATAATGACGGCAACGGCTTCAGCGACTGCCACGATAACGCTTGCAAACAGCTTTCGGTCTGCTGTGTCAAGACTGGCGATGAGAATACAGTGGATGCGTGCTCTGACGGCATTGATAACGACTGCGACGGTTACGCAGACTGCAACGACTATTCATGCAAAGGCGGAAACAGCAAAGACTCTGCCGCGACCCCAGAGTCCATCGCCTATTGCGAGTTGTCTCAGAACACGACGATCATCAAGGGTGACGAAAACACGCTTGAAGCATGTTCCGATGGCATCGACAATGACGGCGACGGTTACGCCGACTGCAACGATTATTCGTGCAACGGTCTGGGCACAAGCAAAGATTCGACGGCCACGCCTGAAGCCATCGCTTACTGCTCTGTCGCAGAGGAAAAAGAGAATACAGATGCGACATGTTCAGACAAACGAGACAATGATCTCGACGGCCTGATCGACTGCGATGATCCGAATTGTAGCAATATCGCGTACTGTCAGGATGCCGGTCTGGAACCCCCGGTGCGGCCGGAGCATTTCGATCAGCTTGACCCGACCCAGCGCGCCGCAATACTTGCTCAGGAACAGTTGGTTTGTACCGACGGCATCGATAACAATAAGAATGGGAAAGCCGACTGCGACGAGTATCAGTGCCATATGCTGAGCCTTCGTTCACAGAACTATACAGGCATCGATGCCAACTATAAGTTTAACTGCCAGACCCCAGCATCCGAATAGCTTGAATGCTTGATCTAACGGTCCTTCGGGACCGTTTTTTTTTCGGCTTATTCGGGATCTGGACTGTATCCGGAATGATATGAACCTGATCAATCTGCCGACATCACCGATTCTAAAAACACTTCCTCCAGGCTTTCAGCGCATCCACGGACGCACGTTGCATGTTGCCAAAGTGCCTGGGCTTGATCGACATGGCTACACGATCATCCTCATTCACGGAATCGCCGCATCAGCAGCCACATGGCTCCCGTTGATGCGGCATCTCATGCCTGTTGCCAGGGACTTTCTCGTTTTCGATATGCCCGGACATGGCCTTTCTCCGGATCCCAGACCGCCGTTTTCATGCCTCGATGCCTACGACTGTGTTCAGGCCTGCATCCAGAATAATCTGAAACAGGACGGTCGTCATCTTATCATCGGAAACTCCCTGGGCGGCGCTTTCGCGCTCAGATTTGCGCTAGATAATCCCGGCCTTGTCTCTCGGTGCATACTGATCTCCCCTGCCGGTGCGCCTTTTCCCGTGTCTGCACACGCGGTCATCGACCGCTTCCTGCCCACTTCGCTCGCCGAAGCGAACAAGATCATCGACGATGTTTGGATACGCCCCACGCTTGGTGCGCGTCTGATTGCACCGCTTCTGCTGCATACGGCCTCACAGCCCGGTTTCATTTCGCTCATGAAGTCTATCACCGATATGGACGACAATCCCACAAGCCCTTTGAGGGAATTGCTCTTCACGCCCGAAAAACTCGCGACGCTCTCCTGTCCGGCCGCCTTGGTCTGGGGCGGGCTTGACAGAATACTCCCACGGGAAATGCGAGATTATTTCTGCACATACTTGCCTCAGAATGTGGATCGATTCTTCCCGGATGACTTTGGTCATTCCCCTCAGCTTGACACGCCTAAACGGCTTGCGCAGATCATTCTGAAGTGGCTCGACACGTGAAGCGCAAAAGCCTGACATGGCTTTATGAAACGATTTGTTCGCTTCATCCTGTTCAGCTTGACATTATTATCTTAAAACCATAACAATCCCGCGCTTCCGTTGGGAAGCCGCTTCTTAACATATCATAAAGGCATGGCGTCCATGACAGTACCCAAAATTGTAGGCATCGCAGGCGGAACAGGTTCAGGCAAAACGACTCTCGCGAGAAAGATTCGCGAAGGTCTCGGAGAGGCGAGCAATCTGATACAGTTCGACTGGTACTACCGTGATTTATCCTATCTGCCGATGAAAGACCGCGAAGAAGTCAATTTTGACCACCCGTCAAGCCTGGAAAGCGAACTCCTCGTCGAACACCTCAAAGCCCTTAAAAATGGACAGGCGATCGATGTCCCGCTTTACGATTTCAAAACGCATTCCCGCGTGCTCGACGAGACGATTCACATCGAGCCGTTGCCCGTCATCGTCGTTGAAGGCATTCTGCTCTTCTGCTTCGAGCCGCTTCGCGATCTGCTCGATATCAAGATTTTTGTCGATACCGATGCCGATATCCGTGTATTCAGGCGCATTCGCCGTGATATGCGCGAACGTGGGCGTGACTTCAATTCGATCCGCAAGCAGTATTACAAAACAGTCCGCCCTATGCATCTTGAATTCGTCGAGCCCTCCAAGCGATACGCCGATGTCATCATTCCGGAAGGCGGCAATAATCTGATCGCGCTTGACCTCATCATCGAACGCTTGAAACAATTCGCAAACTGATACGGATCTTCAGCATTCATGAGCGAGTTTTCGAGAGCCGTCCTCCGCTTTTTTCTTGGCTTATGCCTTTGGTGGCTCTGCTTTTCGCCGTTTCTCGCTCATGATCTGGGAGGCGTTTTTATCGCAGCCTCCTTGGGCACAGTTGTATTCTGGGCTGCCACGCTCCTCCCCTCCGCACGCGTTCGGATCACGGCGACATCTTTATTTCTGGCTGGCAACCTGTCAATGCTGCTCATATCGCACGGAACCTGGCCGCTATCCAGTGCCATCACGGGCTTGCTTTATACGATTCTGGCTATGGTTCTGCTCTGTCTCGATCAGGTTCGTGAATATCCAGGCAAGAAAACATCAGTCCCTAAAGCTCTGAACGGGCTTCCAATACGACGCCTGATCATCTTTCATGCGGTCTGGTTCACGGGGATGGCGATCGCCTTGTTCATGCCTGCAAAATATCCTGCACATATTCTGATATCATGGACCGGACTCATGCTTACGCTTGCCGCCGTGCATATCTGGCCATTCGCCACCTCTCCGGAATGGCTTGGATACAAAACGCGCCGCGAATGTTTTGTATCTCCGCGCCGAAATCATCTCAGATGCGCTGCTGATGCCGTTTTGCTCACGATCGGTCTCTTGATCGCAAGTCTGTTGTTTTTCTATTAGACGCGCTCCTATTGCGGCCTGCCGCCTCAATACGGCTTGCTGGCCGGGCTATTGGCATACGCCCAGTCTTCCTGCGCTCATCCCCAAGGAAAACACGGTCAACGAATGGTCATACCCACAAGTCCTAGAACAGCGCACCAAAAAAAAGCCCTGCAGCGGCTACTACAGGGCTTTATCTATGCGCGATGATGCAGAATCAGTTCATCTTATCAAGCTGTTCCTGAAGCATGGTAATGCGCTCTTTCGCCTTAAGCTTGAGCTTTTTGCATTCCTTCTGGGCAACCTGATCCTCCGGGGACATCCAGACTTGTTCTTCAAAAGCAATAACCTTGGCATCAAGGGCTGCATGCTCCTCTTTCAGTCTGTCGATTTCCTTCTGGATTTCTTCGCGGCTTAATTCGCTCATGATTCTCTCTCACCTCTCCTGAGTTAAACAAGCATTCGCCATGAATAGCGAAAACACAAGACTGATCCAGACTACCCTAACGCCCATGCCATGTCAATTGAAGAACACAGGAACACAGGAACCTCAAGCTACGATTCAGCCATCCTCAAAACCATGAGCATTTCAACGCCTATCGCGCCAATGTGTAATCAAACACTGATGTCTCATCCCCCCTCTTATGCAGCCGACTTACCGGCTTCTGCCTGCAGCCAACGCCTGCATGAAATCCCGCATGACTTCAGAAAATGCCTATGGGCTATCCGATTTGTAATGGTGACAAATTCGCCTTTATTTCCAATTGAATTAAACAATCACGATTGCCCTTTGGCCGCATCTTATGATCGGCGGCCGCTTAATTACGCCTTGATAAGGATGTTGAATGATGTCTTCGATTCGTAAAGTCCTGTTTGCTGCCGGCGGTACCGGTGGACACGTCTTTCCTGCGATCGCCGTTGCCGATGCCATGAAAAAAATCTGCCCTGATGTCGAGATCGCATTCGTTGGCGCCGCACACGGCAACGAATCAAACTGGGTGAAAAATGCCGGTTATCGGTTCATCTTGCTTGATCTCGATTTTATCAAGGGGGCTTCACTCGGCAGAAAAATCAAAAATATTCTGGCACTTCCCGGTGTCGCGCGCAAAGCTGGACACATCCTGGATGAAGAGAAGCCAGACCTCGTCATCGGGGCCGGCGGAT
Organism: Pseudomonadota bacterium; assembly: GCA_017555665.1. Lineage (GTDB taxonomy): Bacteria > Myxococcota_A > Bradymonadia > UBA4248 > UBA4248 > UBA4248. The sequence goes on from JAFZFY010000271.1 coordinate 12,928, forward strand.
ATGTATCGGGACCGCTTGTTGCTGTTGCTGCATGGCGGAAAATTCAAACGGCCATCATGGAACAGAATGCGATTCCCGGACTGACAAACAGGATCCTTTCTCGGCATGTCGATAAAATCTTCACATCGTTTGAACACACAGAAAAACTTCCCGCTTCCAAAACGATCTATTACGGCAACCCAGTTCGTGAAAAAGTCTTGAAAGATACTTCCGACAAACAGGCTTGGAATACCGCCTGTTCAGGTAAAGAAGTTTCCGGAAATGCCCTTCATCTGCTCATCTTCGGCGGTTCTCAGGGCGCAATGAAACTCAACACAGATATGCCTATTGCACTTGCCGCATTAACTGATGAAGAACGTGACCAGATCACGGTCTGGCATCAGGCTGGAAAAAACAAACTCGAAGACACGCAAAAGGCATATCAGGAACACCAGATCACCGCAAACATCGTGGAATTCATAGATGACATGGGCGCGGCGTATCAATGGGCAGATCTCCTTGTCTGCCGTGCAGGAGCTACAAGCCTTGCCGAGATCAAGGCCTCTGCAAAGGCATCGATCCTGGTGCCTTTTCCGTTTGCCGCGCACAACCATCAGGAAAAAAATGCCGATGCCGTCGTTGCCATAGGCGCAGCACTCAAGGTTCTCAATGACGATGTCGCGACTAAAATTCCAGGCATTATCAAAGATCTCCTGAGCAACCCATCAAAGATCGAGGATATGGCCAAAGCCGCGCTTGCCGATGCAAAACCAGATGCAGCAGCGAATATCGCTAAAAATTGCCTCGGCATCAGCGATGTCTCAGCATCACAAGAAAACGAAAAATAAAGTTTTGTTCTATACCAGCGTGGATATGAGCAGGTGAGCGTCAGCGCCCCAAAGCCCTCCTCACGGTAGGATGGGCGGCGTGATCGCCACCAGAAGATGTCTGGAAAAGCCTTATCCGCGTTTCTAAAATACCCAAAATCACAAAAGCCGGGGCTTTTGCCCCGGCTTTTGTTTAAGTTCCAAGCGGTTTCAAGGAATTATCTTGAGACGTTGACTGCAGAGAATTTGCCCTTGATTGTCTTCGGGGCACTTCCCTCTTTGCCCTGGATGGAGACCGTCCAGACGCAGCGTTTGTCCGTCTTGGCACCCCAAACATAATCGCCCTGACCGAAATAGCTGATCTTGTTGACCTTCTCGACTTCGGCGAGTTGGATCGGACAATTCGACGAGGCGAACGAGACTTTATCGCTCGAATACGACGCTTTCTGGAGCGTGCTGTCGATCATCTTATCGAAAGCGTTGATGCCCATCGAGCAGACCATGGAAAGCACGCCTTCGTTCAGGAATGCCGCACCTGCCGGCCATGCAGAACCGATAAGCTTGGAGGATGCGGCACCGATTGCATTGCAACGATGCACGTCTGTGAGCTTGTCGGCTTCATCTGTAGCTTTCTTATTCCAAAGCTGAACAAGGCCTTCACCGATATAGTACTCAAGGACAGAGCCGATCGTATCAAACGGCTTGCCATCCGCTGCCTTGACGATTGTCGGCAATATCTGCATGATCGCGGCATAAATCAGCTTGCCATATTCGAGACCGAGGTTGTGCTTCTTGATCGAGATGAGACCTGAATTGTCTGTAATCTCTGAAAATTCAGCCGTAAATGCGCCCCTGACAGAGCCGGCATCTTTGTCAAGCGTTGCAAGGCTGATCTCGCAGATCTTAGCCCCCTTGACATCTTCACCGAAATCATGACCGATAATGCATTTGCCGAACGTGCCGTTGTGATAAAGCAGCGAGGTATAGGTATGACCGATACCAGAAATCATGTTATTTTCATCAACATCAGCCGTCTTGTTGTTGAAATAACCGTGAAGCGTGAAGTTTGTCGCAAGATTTCTGGCGATATCAATGCCACCCTTTGCATCGTTCCACCAGCTGATTTCAGAGGTGAGGTTCGTCAGCGTATCGGTGATGATCTTCTTGACACCAAATGTCTCGAGAAGCGTATCGACAAATTCAGGGGTCAGCAGAGCCGCGATGCTCTCGCCTGCAAACTTGGCGATCAGATCACGGAACCACTCAGCATTTGTCAGAAGCGGAATGAGCTGCTGCGTAAGGATATCAGGCACCGTGCCTTCGGGATCGCTCAAAAGCTTGAGCGCGAACTCGATCCAGTCGCCAGCCTGCATATCTTTGAACATCACGACCGAATTATCTTCCACATCGGCATGCGGCAGAAGCGTCAGCGCATTGAATGAGCTCGTAAGGTCGAATTTGCCGCTGTAATCCGTCGAAAGCGGTTCATCGGGCGTGGGATCATCAGGCGTAGGAGGATCCGGCGTGATCGGCGGACGAATGATAGGCTCTTCCGAGATCTGGGCATCTTCGAGTTCGACCAGAACGCTGCTTGAGAAGCGGTTCATATTGTCGGTGCAGCCGTAAGCCACGTGCTTGCCTTCCGCATTCACGGCACGTCCTACCACTGCATACGCAACAGGGTCTATCTCGCTGAAGGTGAAGTCGAGGCTCACATCATCGATAGAACTGCTGATTGTCTGATCTTTCTTTGATGCGAAATCACTGTGATCCTTATCGATTGAGCCAACTTCTTTGTCGGTCATACCGGTCTTGATGAGCTGAGAGCAGGACTGGCCCGGATAGATGAGCGCTTCTGCGTTCGCAAGCGTCTGGATACCCTCATAGGCCATCTTGACGTTATAGTTGTAATCTTTAGGCTCTACGACTGGAATGACTTCAGGGGCTTTCACCACAACGGTAAACGACAGCGCTTCATCCACAATCCCTGATGTCGTCGAGAAAAAGACCTGACCTGTTCCCGGAGTGTCGAGTGCCGTCACATCAATCGTTACAGACCCAATATCTGTTGTCGGCTTGACAAATGACGATGCTGAACCGTCACCGAGTTTGAACAGGCTGCTGAGCGTCTGGATCTGGATCTCCTCTCCAACAACAACATTCACCTGGTTGTCCTTATTCAGGCTCGAAAGCTGAATCGCGATGCTACCCTGCTGGTTCGTTTCAAGCTCAAGTCGGCAATCCAGAGCGGAGGCACATGTCAACTTATAGGTCAGCTCTTCTTCTTCCTGCTGCGGCTTGGTGTCTACACCGTCAGAGCATGCGGTCATCAACGATGCCGCTCCCATTATCAGCGCACAAAGCAAAAATTTTCTTCTCATAACATGGATCCTTTATGTTCTGGCACACCTCTGAAAATACTCTCCACAGAGAACGTGCATGATGTTCCACACGAACGTTATGACCTGCCATTTATTCAGGTCAAGCCTTACTATACTAGTTGATTTCTAAAAAAAGTCCATATTTATAGGGTAATATCACTAAAATAGTTACGGTTCAGCCACTCGCTCAATCATGAGTTTACGATTCAGCCGTAATATTTTTACATTCCCTCAGGGCGATCCCCCTGTGCCGCTCACAACAGCCTACGGCTTGCAGCCTCCACGAAAACACCCGTGTTTGGGCTGAATCGTGAAAAATTCTATATTATAATTCTTCAACGCGAATGTGCCGCCTGCAATACGGCATCTTGCCGACCTTCATCACACACCAACAGCGGCATCGTTGTTTTGCAGGCCATATGAAACAAGCGCGCTCGCGCTTAAACCGCGAGCACGCGCATATTCGTTTTACTTGAGTGCTTCCGCCTTGTCTGTGCGTTCCCACGTAAACAGGCCATTTTCAGGCTTGCGCCCAAAATGACCGAAACTTGCTGTCGGGGAATAGATCGGGCGAAGAAGATCCAGACTCCGGATGATCCCGGCCGGCTTGAGCTCAAAGACACGGCGAACACGGCGTTCGATCTCTTCCTCAGCGATGGTCGCGGTGCCAAACGTGTTGACAAGAACGGATACAGGTTCTGCAACGCCGATTGCATAGGCAAGCTGCACCTCGCAACGACGCGCAAGCCCCGCTGCAACAACATTCTTCGCAATATATCGCGCCATATAACAGGCAGAACGGTCAACCTTGGACGGATCCTTGCCCGAAAACGCACCGCCGCCGTGACGTCCCATGCCGCCATACGTGTCCACGATGATCTTACGCCCCGTCAGACCGCAGTCCCCCTGTGGTCCGCCGATGACAAAACGGCCTGTCGGATTGATATGATATTTCGTGTCTTTTGTCAGGAGATTCGCTGGAAGCGTACGCTTGATGATTAGCTCCATCACGGCTTCATGCAGGTCTTTCTCGCTCACATCCGGGCTGTGCTGCGTCGAGACAACCACAGCATCAATCGCCTGCACACGGCCGCCGGCATACCGCACCGTCACCTGGCTCTTTCCGTCTGGACGAAGAAAATCGACTTCACCGCCGTTTCTGGCTTGCGACAAACGGCGCGTCAGCGCGTGTGCATACATGATCGGCGCTGGCATCAGCTCTGGCGTTTCGTCACATGCAAAACCAAACATCAGCCCTTGGTCGCCTGCCCCTTGTTCGGATACGACACCTTTCAGCGGATCGACACCCTGACAAATGTCAGGACTCTGGGCTTCCACATCCACCATCACGCCGCAGGTCTCATAATCAAAACCTTTCAGCGAGCTGTTGTAACCTATCTTCTTGATCGTGTCGCGCGCGATACTCTGGATATCGACGTATGCCGAAGTCGTCACTTCGCCTGCCACGATCACGATTCCCGTCTTCAGAAGCGTCTCGCATGCCACATGACATGTTTTATCCTGCTCGATAATCGCATCAAGGATCGCATCGCTCACCTGATCGGCCATCTTGTCCGGATGCCCTTCTGTCACGGATTCACTTGTAAATACAAACTCTCTGTCCATAATTTTCTCCATGAACTACCGGGAAGCGTCCCGTTTGCGGCATGATGAAACCTTATCACGCATGCCAAACCGCGCTTCTATCCATAGAGGTGCAACATGTCAAGCGATCTCAGACGAATCGTATGAGCCACGTAACGATTCCCCCGGCCTTTCCCCTCAGCGCGATGCAACGCCCGTTGCCTCTGTCTGCGGCGATATCTTTAAGCCCTGCCCCTTCTGAATCTCAAACGCCTGAATGCCCCCGGGGGAGCGTATGCAGCCCCACTGACCTCTCCAAGCTACAAAAGGCGACGCGAATGCGCCGGGGATGGCTCGAATAGTCATATCCACGGTCGTGGAACAAAGACTATTTCTATATTTGTGCTACGACTGTCTATGTTGTACGTCATTCCCACTAAATACTTTAGAAACGCTTATGTACAGAATGATGGCGGCATCTGTCCTGAATTGGCGAAATTCTTTCCCATTCCAAGGGGTTGTGATAATGTATTTTTTGTGATTCTATTTGGATGATGTCATCACGATACATCCTGCAAATACATATTCTTGGAGGTTTTTTATGACGCGCCGTGTCTTTCCAGTCATGTTTGGGGCTATCGTATTTTCTATCATGGGATGTGCCGGTTCTCCGGCGACTGCGCCGGAATCTCCGGCTGACATGCCCAGCTATCCCACGGTTCAACTGCTCTCGTGGAGCGACTTCCACTCCGCGATATATGAAGCCAAAAAGCAGGATGGCACGGCTTTTGGCGGCCTTCCGGTATTCATGGCTGAAGTCGAAAAGCTCAAAGGTGACGGCCTATCTCTGCTCGTGGATGGCGGCGACATGTGCCAGGGCGCAATGGCTTTCAACGAAGCCAAAGGCATGGGCATGGTCGATGTCATGAACAGTCTCAAGATCGATGTCTCGACGTTTGGCAATCACGAGTTTGATTACGGTCCCGGTGCCAAGTACCCCGACTCGGAGCGCGGCGCGCTTCAGGAAATGGTCGAATCAAGCACTTTCCCGTGGGTCAACGCCAACATCGCTGCCAAAGAAGACAATCCATACCCCTGGCCGTTTGAATCCGTCAAACCCTACACGATTATCGAAAAAGGTCCGTACAGGATTGCCGTAATCGGCGTGATCGCTCAGGAAACTGCCATCGCCACGACCGCCGAACATGTCGTGGGGCTCGAATTCCAGTCCCCCGCCAAAGTGCTGACCAAATATATCCCGGAAGTCGTCGCGCAGAAACCCGATCTGATCATCGTCGACGCACATATTACGGGCCTGCCTGTGCCTATGCCCCCCGAAGGCGCAGTCGTTCCCGATGCTCAGTTTGATGGCGAGATCGGTGAAATCCTTGCCCTCCCAGACGAAATCAAACAGCACATCGATCTCATTCTCGGTGCCCATTCGCACAAAAGCTTCATCGCGTTCAGTGGAAACACCACGATCATCCAGAACTTCAATGCCGGCAAGGAAATCACGAGCGTCACGCTTGTTGGCGACCAAAACGGTCTTCATGTAGATCGTGATTCGATCAAAAAACATGTACTCAAACACCCGCAGATCGAGGTGGGATGCGGCGCACAGGAAAAACCGCTTGAGCCGATCGAAGTCGATGGCGAGATGCTTCTGCCAAGCCAGATCGGCAGGGATATCGTTCATAAATACGAAGAACGCATGACCGAAGGGCGATGCGATGTCTTGGGATGTATGAAAGAGGATATCCCGAAAGTCTATGAAGGGGAATGCGCGCTCGGAAACCTGATCGCGGATGCGATGCTCTCGAAATATCCGGATGCAGACCTCGCGCTCCAGAATGCTGGCGGGGTCCGCATTGACATGCCCGGCGGCGATATCTATCGCGAAACGCTTTCTAACATGATGCCCTTCGAAAACTACATGCATTATGTCGAACTGACTGGCGCGGATGTCATTCGTGCGCTCAAGGTCAGCTCCACGCTCAAGCATGGCACAACACAGGTCGCCGGTGTCTCCTACAAGATCGAAAAGGGCTGCACCAACCCCGAAGACATCAATGGCGATGGAAAGGTGGACAGCTGGGAAAACAACTGCCTTTGCGAAGGCGTTCTGGTCAAAGGCAAGCCTCTCGACAGCGCACGCACATACAAAGTCGTGACCAGCGATTTCATTCTCAATGGTGGCGACGATCACGGCGGCTGCTTCAATAGCATGAAACTCATCGAAAAAGGCCCCGTCATCCGGAACGTCATCATGTCCTATGTACAAAAAGCTGACGGCTGTTTCTCGGCAGATATGCTCCGCAAAGCCGATGCGCCGAGAATCACTTTTGGATCATGCGAAGGCAAGTTTGCCAAATAACTTCAAAAAATGATAAGCGAGCGTATCCCCGATCCAAAGCGGTTTCCGCGACGGATCGGGGATAGCGAGCTTCGCGCGCGTATCCGGCGAAAGCCGGATAGCTGCGTCACCTCTCACGCCAAATTTGGGAGAATTATGAAGTCCAAGATGATATTCGGGCTCCTCGGAATCATGCTGCCAGCCGTCGCGTTCGCACAAGATCCCGCACCAAAACCTTCTGAGCAGACGGCTGATGCTGACGCTGGCATCATCCAGATACAGCTCAGTCAATATATGGCCACAAAAAAGTTTGGCAACGCACTCCTCCCTTTCGCCTGGAAAGTCGAAGACTCCGGCGAACGCCTGACTGCCGTGGAACCTCGCTCAGACATGCCGGCCATCATCGCGTTTGACATGTACAAGCTCCAACAGCCCGTCGATAAGCTGCATTTGGCCGAGGCGATCGCGAATTCGGTGGCTGAGGAACTCCATGCCAAGGCCAGCATTACAAAACATAACGAAACGGTCAAATGCGGCAAAAAAAAATGCCCAGAAATGGAGTATTATACATCCGAGTTTGAAGGTCTCGAAAACGGCGTGCCTCGAAAATGCGCGATCGAAGTCCTCCCCTCAGCAGGACAGGTCGTTACGCTTTCCATCTGTGCAGAAGCCTCTGTTAAATATAACATGGAACTCCCGGAAGTACTTCACCAGATTCTCTTGCATATGAAATAGCCATGAAATATGAGCCCTTTGCCGCCGCATGCCTGATATTTGCTTCATGTCAGCCTGCCACAGTCCCGGCACCAGATACCGATAAGCCCGAAGAAATCCGCGATGCCCAGTCGGATTGGACGGAGATTCCGGATGCAAAGATCTCTTTTGTGCGCATGCATCCGGGCGCAGCTCAAAAAAATGTCTATGTCGATTGGAAATGCTTTGAAAATCAAATCTCGCATGAACGCGTTTACCGAATACTAGGCCGCGATATCTCCCAGGATGCCGCAAATGCACTCGAAAAACTTCGCGGCTCAATCACCGAAGACCTGATCCCATCAGATGGCATCTATGCGTGCAGATACCGCGATCAAATGCCGCAGTTCCGTATCGAGCTGATCCAGGATGCAAAAAAAATCCAGATCATTTCAAGCTCTGACTGCCTGCATGCCGCGCCGTTCAACCTGATCGTGGACGGAAAATATTATATGCAGACCTCAGGCGCGATCGGCTCTGCCCTCGAAAATGCCCTCGCGATGTCTGGAAATGCCCTCCATGTCGGCGAAACAGAAGGCATGTTCATGTTCTCGGAAAAGATCAAGGTCGACGGCTATAACGCGGAACCGCTTGACAGCCCGGCAAAATGGTTTGATGACGCTTTCAGGAAAGACACGGCTTTCGGCGCCATGCTCGCCGCGATCGAAAAACAGTTCGGCCCCTTGGCACTTCCAGAAATCGCCTGCAATCAGTCAAAAAGCCCCCAATGCAACGCGGTTTCGGCGCGTTATCAGGTCAAAGTCGGCGATCACTTTATTTATGCCATACCGCTCAAGTATGACGGTCAGAGCGTTGCCGCGCAGATCATCCCCGATACCGAGTGGGAGGCGCTCGCAAAAGCCGCTAAAACACACGTGTTTCAGGCTGTCGCACAGGCCGTCTCGCCTGCTCAAGACATCCAGCTGACATGGTCTGACGGCACCGACTGCAAGATGGTCAAGGGGCTCGCGAAGCATTTTGACCTTCCAGAATCCGTTTCATGCAGCACATGGACTTTTCATTGTAAAGACTGCCCGGTCAAGACATATATCTATTATGTCGGGCTCAATGCAA